>VBKX01000200.1:4173-9693 GCA_005879435.1 Deltaproteobacteria bacterium | reverse complement strand
CGCGGGACCCCCTCCGGAGTAGGGCACATGCTTGAGATGGATTCCGGCGCCATGAGAGAGCATCTCCATCGCCATATGCAGGGTGCCGTAGACGCCGGAGGATGAATAAGAGATTTCTCCCGGGCGCTTCTTGGCGTCATCGACGAACTCCTTCACGCTTTTCCACGGGCGGCTCGCGTTGACGACGAAGATCGTCGGATCGGCGGAAATCAAGGCAATGGGAATGAGCTGGTCCATGGTGTAGGCGGGCTTGCGGTCGAAGAGCTTGTCCGCTTCCGGAATAATCGAGATGCTCGAAAGAGCCATGAGCAAATTGTAGCCGTCGGGTTTACTGTTGGCGACAAAGGACATGCCCACTGCACCCGCTGCGCCGGTCTTGTTCACCACGACGACCGGATTTTTCAGCACCTTCTCCAGAGCGGCCGCCACGGGACGCGCGGTAAGATCGGCAACTCCACCGGGAGGAAAAGGCGCGACGATGGTAACCGGACGGTCCGGGTATTTTTCTTGCGCGGAAACTGTCACACCTTTGAGCGCCACGAAGAGCAAAACTATCAAAGCGAGTAAAAGAGAATACCGTCGGTATGAGCGCATCATTCACCTCCGATGGGTCGGTCTGTCAAAGTTTTTCAGCCTCATGTGCGGCGTCTATTCCGAGCCTCTGCCGCCAATCAAGGGTTTTCCTGAGCAACGGCAGGAGGCTGAGCAACAGGAGCACGAGTCCACAAAACAGCATCACCGACGCGATCGGCCGATTGACGAAGATCGCGTAGCTCCCCGAGGACATCGCCAGTGATTGGCGAAAGCTCATCTCCAGCATCGGCGCGAGTATGAGCCCCAATACTACCGGCGCGGTCTCGAAGTCAAACTTGCGAAGCAAATAGCCGAGCGCGCCCATCACTGTCATGATGCCAATATCGACCGCGCTCCCATTGACCGCGTAAACTCAGAGAACGCAAAACACCAGGATCGCGAGATAGAGTAACGGGTAAGGCACTCGCAATATATTGACGAAAATTCCCACCAAGGGAAGATTGAGGATCAATAGCATCACGTTGCCGACGTACATGCTGGCAATAAAACCCCAGAAAAGCTCAGGCTGCTGAGAGATCAACAGTGGCCCAGGCGAAATTCCATGCACCATCATGGCGGCGATCATCACCGCGGGTATCGGTCCGGAAGGAAGTCCGAGCGCGAGCATGGGAACAAAGGCGCCGGACGTGGCGGAGTTATTAGCCGACTCGGGGCCGGCAACGCCTTCGATGGCGCCGTGTCCGAAGCGTTCCGGGTGTCTGGCAAGGCGTCGCTCCACGGCATAGGAAACGAATGACGCGATGATATGAGCGGAGCCGGGAATGATGCCGATGAAGAAGCCGAGCACGGTTCCTCGCCCGATCGGCCAGATCGAGTCGCGCCATTCCTCGGCCGAGGGAAGGAGGTCTTTCAGCCTCGGCTTTTTGACTTCAGGGGCAGTGGGTTGACCCGCGGTCAGCAGAATTTCAGAGAGGCCGAAGAGTCCCACGGCCACCGGAACGACGCCGATACCGTCACCCAGTTCGACCAAGCCGTAGCTAAAGCGAAAGAAGCCCGTCATCGGATCGATGCCGATCATGCCTAGGAGAAGTCCCAGCGCCGCCATCGCCAGAGACTTGAGCATGGAACCGCCGCTCATATAGGCGAGCACCAGTAGACCGAGCAGGAGGAGGGCGAAATACTCCGGCGGTCCGAAGCGAAGCGCGAAGCTGGCTAAGGGCGGCGCCAGCAGCATGAGTCCAACGATGCTGACCGTTCCGGCGACATAGGAGCCAATGGCGGCAATCGCCAGCGCAGGGCCGGCGCGGCCTTTGCGCGTCATCTCGTATCCGTCGATGCACGTCATGACGGATGCCGCTTCGCCGGGAATACGCATCAGGATCGACGTGGTTGAACCGCCGTACATCGCGCCGTAGTAGATGCCGGCGAGGAGTACGATCGCTGAAGTAGCGTCAAGACCGAAGGAAGCGGGAAGCAGCAAGCTGATGCCGGCGAGCGGACCGATGCCCGGCAAGACGCCCACCAGAGTACCGACAATGCAGCCGACAAAAGCGTAGAGAAGGACGTTAGGCGCAAGCGCGACTGAAAAACCGATGTATAAATTGTGCAACGTTTCGGTCATCGATCTAGCCGAGGATCGAGAATCGAAGATAGAGGATGGAGGAAGGCGGGTCGGAGGTTTCTATTCTCAATCCTCTATCCTCCATCCTCGGTTTCTTTCTTCAAAACCCCCACGGCCCTTGCGGCAAGGGCACTCGCAAGATGGTGTAGAAAAGAAAGTACGAACCGAAAGCCAAGGTAGAGGCGAATACCAGCGACAACGCCCAGCCGCGTTTCTCCACGACTTTGAGGAGAAAGGCGAGCATGAAGAGCACGGTGAGACGATAACCGAGACGCTCGATGGCAAAGACAGCGAAGACGCACGCCGCCAGAATCGCCAAGGCATGGTGCCACTCCGTCCAGCGGACCGACGACAGCGCCGGAGCGCGGCCGGCGGTGAGCATGAGGAGAACTCCAAAGATGAGCAGTAGCGAGGCCAACAGAACCGGAACATAGGCTGGTCCGGGTTGGCGAAACGTTCCGAGCGGAAGATGACGGCTCTCCAAAATCACCAGCAGTGCAAATAGTACGAGGATGCTCGCAGAAAGTCGGTCGCTCGTCATCGTGAAGACAGATTGTGGCAAGATGGCCGCGAGGCCGCCAGAAAATTTCTCGAATCTCTTAGCAACTCTGCCTTTATCGCTTCCACAATTCTTTGCTCGCGATGCGCGCGCCTTCGCCCATGGCTTCGAACTTGGCCCAGGCGATTTGTGGATCGCCGACGCGCGGACCGAGGCCGCAGTCGGTGCCCGCCATGACATTTTCGCGACCGACGGTCTTGGCGTAGCGCACGAGGCGGTCGGCGATCGCTTGCGGATGCTCGACAATGTCCGTCGCATGGCCGACGACGCCGGGAACGAGCACTTTGCCCGCGGGCAATTTAATTT
The DNA here is from genome assembly GCA_005879435.1 of Deltaproteobacteria bacterium. Classification (GTDB taxonomy): domain Bacteria; phylum Desulfobacterota; class Binatia; order UBA9968; family UBA9968; genus DP-20. The sequence goes on along the minus strand of VBKX01000200.1, from coordinate 6,673 downwards.
CCTCCCACACGCGCCACTCATGCTCGTGGCGCGGATTGGCGGCTTCGATGGAAATCGTGTTCGCTTTCACTTTGAGAATGAGGTCGATGATGTCTCTCAGCGGGATGTCGTACTTGTGCGGGCCGTGATAGCTGCCCCAGCAGGTATGAAAGCGTACGCGGTCCGCTGGGATGTCTCTCAGGCCGTGATTGAGCGCGTCGACGCGCAGCTCGGCATATTTGCGGTATTCCGGCACGCTCATCTTCGACATGAATTGCCAGCCGTCTGGCAAATCGGGATCGTCGATCTGCAGTAGAAAACCGGCGTCGACGATCGCTTTGTATTCTCCATGCATCGCGTCGGCTATGGCGACAAGATAAGCCTCGTCGCTCGGGTAATAATCGTTTTTCATCCAGTGCTCGATGGTGCCGGGCGCGATCGCCGGAAGAAACGCTTCTTCGTATTTTTGATCTTGCAAGCCGGCTTTGAAATCGTCGATCTCGGCTTTGAGGGACGCATAGCCGACGTACTTGAGCGGCGCGTCGCAAAACACGCGCTTCACGTTGTCGCCGCGATGATAAGACCGATTTTGAAAATACTCGCGGAATTCGATCAAGTCGCGGGCGTAGATCGTCGAAGTTTGGTCGCCGGGTTTGGCGTCGCGCTCGATGAAGCCGCTCAAACGCTCGCGCGCGTAACGTGAAAAATTCGACTTGCCGACTTCGCCGTCGTTGATGATGTCAACGCCGCAGGCAATCTGTTTCTTCACCGTTTCCGCCACCGCGTCACGGACTCGTTGGCTGAAAGCGTCCGCGCTTAACGGCGTGCCTGAGTCCTTGGCAACATGCATCTGTTTTAAGTCCGGCGGCTGCGGCAAGGCGCCGGCGTGGGTGGTCAGGATTCGGTCGGTGCTGTATTTCATTAGTTTTCCTGTTCTAAACGGCTGGAACGATTGGAACTGTTGGAACGATTGAAACCGTTCCATACGTTCCAGTTGTTCCAGCAGTTCCAATAGGTTTCACGAAACGAAACATCTACTTGAGTGACTCCGCCACCTTTTGAACGAAACTAAAATCGAATACTCGCTGCTTGATGCGTTGGGCTGCGGTGGCAATCATCTCGCGTTGGAGTTTTTCATCGACGGTCGGCGTTTGTAGATAAAGCTGTACAGCCGCATCGTAGATTCGCTCCGCGTACCGTTCTTTGTCCTTGCCCAATTCGAGATAGGGCCCCTTTATGAACTCTATAGCGTACTTCTTGTCGTTCCTGATGAGTCGAACCGCCCGCGTCGTCACTCGGATCATTTTGCTGACCAGTTCCGGGCGATCGGCGAGGGTTGCCTTGGTCGTTGTGAGTCCGCCCATGACGGCGCGGTAGACATCCGCACCGGCGGCGAGATTACGGAACCCTTCATCGATGGCGAAAAATTTCTGTGGGATCTGCAGCATCGTGGCGTCGATAGCACCGGCTTTCAAAGCGACGTAAGTGATGTCACTGCTTCCGAGCGGAAGAAGCGTCACCTGCTCTGGCGGAACATGATTGGCGATCAAAATCTGGCGCGTGAGAATTTCTGCCAATGATCCGACCCCCGAAACGCCGAGCTTTTTACCTCGCAGTTGTTGGATATTGGTGATACTCGGCAAGGAAATCAAATCGAATGACGGACGGTCCGTTAGAGCGTAGATGAGTCGGAGGTCGGCGCCGCTCACCGCGGCACTGATACCGGTGCCCGTCGCCGTACCGAAATCGATACCGCCGGCCAACAGGACTTGTGGCGTCAGACCGGCTTTCACGAATATAAGCTCGGGTTGCAAGCCTTCTTCGCGAAACAATCCTCTGTCGCGGGCGATCATATAGGGCATGTCGAGGATGCTGCGTGAAACGTAACCGATGCGCACGGGCAAGGGCTTGGCGGATTTCTCCGCGGCCCACAGGTCCACGCGAACTAAAAGAAAAACCACGAACAACCTGTAGGCCAGCAATAATACGCGTACTGTTGTTCTCACGGCTTGTCGCTTTCCCGTCCTCTATTTGAATGAATCCGCAACTCTTGACGCGAAGCTGAAATCGAACACGCGCTCATGCGGCGGTAGCTCCTTCGGTTTGACGCGCTGGGCGGCGACGGCGATCATCTTGCGTTGGACCTTTTCGTCGACGATTCCCGTTTGCAGATAGTATTGCAGCGCCGCGTCATAGATACTGTCGGCAAACCGGTCGCGATCCTTGCCGAGATCGAGGTAAGGCCCTTTGATGAATTCGACGGCGTATTTCCTATCGGCGCGAATTAGCCGGAGCGACCTTTGGGTCACCCGAATCATCTTGGTGACCAGCTCGGGGCGCTCATTGATCGTTGCCTTCGTGGTTGTCAGGCCGCCTTGCACGGCGCGGTAAAAGTCGGCGCCGGAGGCGAGCTTACGAAATCACTCATCGACGGCAAGAAAGTTCTGCGGTATCTGAAGCATGGTAGCGTCGATAGTCCCGGCCTTCAAAGCTACATACATCACGTCGCTCGTGCCCAAAG
>VBKX01000200.1:0-4065 GCA_005879435.1 Deltaproteobacteria bacterium | reverse complement strand
TTCGGCCAGGGCGCCGAACGCTGTGATGCCGAGCTTCTTGCCGCGCATTTGTTGGAGGTTGGTGATGCTTGGCGCAGCGAGCAGATCGAAGGATGGTTTGTCGCTCATAGCGAAGACGACCCGCACATCGATGCCGCTTATCGCGGCGACGATGGCCGTCCCGGTCGCCGTGCCGAAATCGATGCCGCCGGCCAGCATCGCCGGAATTGTTTGGGCCGCTTTCATAAAAATAAGTTCGGGCTCCAAACCCTCTTCTCGGAAATAGCCGCGGTCGCGGGCGATAATAAAAGGCATATCCAGGATGCTGCGCGAAACATAGCCGATGCGCACCGGAGGCAATTTAGAGGATTTTTCAGCTGACCGTGCGTTTCCGCTCGGCGACGCGAATGCCGTAATGGTGAGCAGGCAAGACAAAAAGCGGCGAGTCTTATATTTCATGTTTTCACCATTCCGATTGGCGGGTGCTTGCGGAGAACACGAAACTCGAAACTAGAAATACTTTTTTACGCGTAGGCGTCATAGATGCCGTCGAACTTGGCGAGCTTGAAGCGCACCATGGTTTTGGCCGCGGCGCGCACCAGTTCCTTTTCACGAACCGAGTTGGCGTTGCGCGCGATCGTTTCGGCGGCCATCGCCGTGTGCTCCTGGTCGACTTTACTGTGCACGATGAAAAAAGTGCGGGCGCGACTATCGAGGCCGTAGTGTTTTTCCAAGGCGGCGTCGAACTCGTCCGAATATCGTTGGACCATGGTTTCGTTCACCAGAGCGCCGGCCCGCGTCTCCGCCGCGGTGCCGAGAAACATGCCGCGGATGATCGCCGCGGTATGGGCGACGCACTCGAAAATCATGATCTCCTTGTCGAAATCTTCGTCGGTTAAACCCATGGCTTGGCCGAAGCGCTTCATCAGCGCGGGGTGCGACGACTCTTCAACGAACAACTCGACAAACTGATTGTAGGCCGGCGGGTTGCTGGCATTTTTCACCATACAAAAGGCGAGGCCTTTGTTAATCGCATGATTCGACAGGTAGTGCTGCAGGGCAAAGCCGGCGAGGCGCTTCTTGGAAAGCTTGCCCGCGCGCAGTTCGCTGAAATACCGGCTGTTCATCAACTGGTCAACTCCGGGCCGAATGATTTCACGCATCACGGACTCGACGAAAGCTTCGTTCCCCATAGAAACTCCTTAGATCCGGTTAAAGGTCGAGGCACAGAGACATTCTCAGAGGAGAAAAGGAGTGTCAAGGGTGAATGTTGTCGCTCTACCTGCATTGGCCGAGGCTTTGGTTGACAGCGATGCGTAAGGCTCCTTATATTCCGGTGACATCATTAGAGGAGTGAATTTCATGGCAGGGGCACTGGACGGAATCAAGATTCTCGACATCACCAATTATATCGCGGGGCCTTTTGCGACCATGTTGCTTGCGGACTTGGGCGCGGAAGTTTACAAGATCGAAACCCCCGGCGCGGGGGATCCTTTTCGCACCTGGGACAAGGAGCCGAAGGATTACAGCCCGAGCTTTTGCGGCATGAACCGCAACAAGAAAAGTGTGACTCTCGACATCAAGCAAACGGAAGGCAAAGAAATCTTCCTGCGATTGGCGCAAGACGCCGATGTGATCGTGGAAAACCTTCGCCCCGGCGTCGTTGATCGCTTGGGCATCGGCTACGAAGAAATTAAAAAGATCAATCCGCGCATCATCTACTGTTCGATATCCGCCTTCGGCCAGAACGGGCCGTATAGAAAAAAGCCCGGCTACAACACGCTTGGTCAAGCGCTGAGCGGGCTTCTGAGCGTGCTCACCGATCTCGACAAGCCGGAAGGACCCCGGCAAAGGTCAGAAGGTCGAAACCTCGCTGCTCGAAGCGACGATCAGTTTTATCGGCTTCAGCATGACCCAGTTTCTTTTCAGCGGCGAGATTCCGAAGAAGAGCAGCCGGTTGAAAACAGCGGGTGTCTACGCGTTGGTTGCCGGCGATGGCAAGCCGTTTGTAATCCATCTTTCGCATCCGCCAAAATTCTGGCTTGCCGTCACCGAGGTTATCGCACGTCCCGATCTACAGACCGATCCGCGCACCAAAGACCGTCACGCGCGCCTCAAGAATTACGACATGATAAGCGAAATTTTGTCCAATGCCGTGCAGAGCGCGCCGCGGCAACATTGGCTCGACGCGCTGGAGGAAAAAGACGTGCCGTGCGCGCCGATCAATAACTTCAAAGAGGTATTCGAAGACCCGCAGGTCAAATATCTCGAAAGACTCGTCAAGGTGACCGATCCGGAGTTCGGCACGTTTCAATTGGTCAAAAACGGCGTCAACTTAAGTGAAACACCGGCGGAAATACGGTTGCGGCCGCCGAAACTCGGCGAGCACAACGAAGAGACGTTGCGCGCGTTGGGATTCAACTCCGCGGAAATTCACAGCCTGCATGAAAGAAAGATCATCTAGGTAGAGCCTCGTCCCGTTGCAGCGTTGTTGCTGGCGACGCAAAACGATTGAGTTGGAGCATTTTTAGGAGGACATAGGTGCCCAAAGCAGAGCTCGCTGGTATCGATATTTACTACGAAGAGAATGGACAAGGTGAACCGGTGCTGCTCGTCCCGGCTTCGTGGTGGCCGTCGGATACGTGGAACGTTGGCGTGGTGCCTTTTCTGTCGCGGCGGTTTAAAACCATCGTGTTCGATTGCCGTGGCACCGGCCGCAGCGGCAAGCCGAATTACGGTTACACGGTCGAGCAGTTCGCTCAAGATTGCAGCGCTTTGTTGGCGCATCTCGGCGTGTCGCGCTGTCACGCCGTTGGTTTTGCTCTCGGCGGACAGATCGTGCAAGCGATGGCTATCGAGCGACCCGATCTGATAGCAACGCTGACCATCGCAGCTTCGGGCGCGGGGGCGAAAACGCTCGCCGGTGGACCACGTAGCTTGTCCCCCGATACGGAGCGCGAAATCCGCGATATCGGCTTTGAGCGTTACATCCGCAACTACATCGAGAACGACACGATGGCGTTCACCCCAAAATTCTATCGCGAGCATCCAGAAGTGGTCGCGGCCCTCGCCGATGCGGTTTGGTCGGGGCAAAGCACAGTAGAAATGTTTCGCCGCCACGAGGACGCCCGGCTTACTTGGGGCACTTTGGCCAAGGCGGCGGAGGTGGAAGTGCCGGCGCTGATTCTGTGCGGCGCTGACGATCACGTGAGCCGGCGCGGCAGCACGCCCGTCGGAACGGCAAAGCGTCTCGCCGAGCTGACCTCTGGCTGCGAATTGTTTTTGATTCCAAACACGAAGCATATGACTTTCTGGGATGGCACCGGCGGGTTGCTTGCACTGCAGGAGTTCTTGGCCCGCCACCGTATTGGAGCAACGCGGTGATTTGCGCGCCCGAACTCTCGAAGCGCCTTTTGCGCACTGCATACATGTTCATTATCTGTTGTTTCCTTTTCGTAGCGGCCCTGACGAGTTCCGTCGAAGCGCAAACAAAAAAAGTTCACGTCGCCGTTCCGGGCTATACGATCGCGGTGCTGTCGTTTCTCACCGCAAAGATGAACGGCTACTACGTGTCCGAAGGTCTGGACGTTGAGCTGATCGCGATGCGCGCGCCCACTGCCAATCTGGCGGTCTTAGGCGGCAACGTCGAGTTTTCCGCCGTTCCGCTGGCCGGGCTGACTACCGCGCTGCGCGGCGCACCGTTAAAGCTCTTGTTTTGCCAGTTTGACAAGCCGCAGCACTCTCTTTACGCGCGCGCGGAATTTCAGAGCATCAAGGCTCTGCGCGGCAAGAAACTCGCGGTGTCCGGCCTCGGTACCATCGACGATATTTTGCTGCGCGAAGCGCTCGGCGCGAACGGCATCGATCCGGCTCGCGACGTGACGATCCTCGCGATGGGAGCGGCTGACACTCGATTCAACGCTCTCGTCAGCGGTGCCATCGAAGGATCGGTGCTCATCGCGCCGACGTCTTTTTATGCCAAGGATCAGGGATTCCGAGAACTGGTCGCGTTCCAAGATTTGGGATTTGTTCTGCCCAGCGGCGGTATCGTGGCGCGTGACGAAACTTTAAGAACCGATCCGCTCA
>VBKX01000019.1:7552-8557 GCA_005879435.1 Deltaproteobacteria bacterium | reverse complement strand
ATAGCGCAGCACTCCGCCGAGGAAACTACCCACACCCACCAAGACGATTCCGATCATAGTTGCCTCATTCCAGTGTAAAAATAAAAACCCCTACTTCAAATCGATCGAAGTAGGGGTCATTAACTCGCCCTTGCGAATGGTTTGACTGGCGAACCCCATCGCCATTATCGTTTAACGTATTATTTGTCCAAAAGCGCCGGTAAGTCAACTTAGGCTGGGGGACAGGTCAGAACGGCGTGCCTGATGACGCCGAGGGTCGCCGCTTTCGTTTACCAACAAAAAGCGGTTACTCTAGTCCGATCACCGGATGATGAAAGGCGCACCATGAAAATCAAATCGAAGGAGTTTCGCGTTGTTGAAGGCGATAAAGTTAACCTCAATAAATGGCCGACCAAGGTAGAACCCTACTACGCATCAAAGAAACAACTGAAAAAAATGCTGCGGGCCCACGTCAAAGAGATGAGCGAACTGCAAAATCTCCTCTACGCCTCCAACCGTTATGCCGTGCTGCTGATCTTTCAAGCGATGGATGCCGCCGGCAAGGACAGCGCGATCAAACATGTAATGTCCGGTGTCAATCCTCAAGGTTGCCAGGTGTTCAGTTTCAAGCATCCGAGCCTCGAGGAGTTGGACCATGATTTTTTGTGGCGCACCGCGCGCGCGCTGCCCGAGCGTGGCCGTATCGGCATTTTCAACCGCTCTCACTATGAGGAAGTTCTTATCGTTCGGGTCCATCCTGAACTCCTACGCGCCGAAGGTCTTCCGGACGAAGCGCTCGACGACAAGACGATCTGGCGCGACCGGTATCGATCGATTCGTCACTTCGAGGCCCATCTGCACCGCAACGGCACGCGCATCGTCAAGTTTTTTCTCCATCTTTCCAAAGAAGAACAGCGCAAACGTTTTCTCGCCCGCATCGAAGAACCGGATAAGAACTGGAAATTCAGCCGGTCGGACGTCGAGGAAAGAAAATACTGGGACGATTATATGAATGCGTACGAAGCT
>VBKX01000019.1:0-7491 GCA_005879435.1 Deltaproteobacteria bacterium | reverse complement strand
GATTATCCTCGACACTCTGCGCGGGCTAAAGATGAAATATCCGTCGATTACTGAAAAGCAGCGTAAAGAACTGCGCGCTCTGCACCACCTGCTCGCTAAATAGATTTTTGTCCCTCCGATTGGCGGAGACGCCCTCGAACATTATCGCGGGAAGTAGCTTAAATCCGGATTTTCTCACTGCCATGGTCAAGTTCGTGAACGCCATGTGGCGAGAAGCGCGCCATCGGCGATTTGCCGCGGCGTCTCGACGTGAATATACTCATGGAAGCCAGGCGCGCCGTCGAGCGTCTAGGGCAACGAAGGGAATCAGCGATGAGAGTAAAACCAACTTTGCAGACGGCCACGCTGCTGTTCACGTTATTCAGTTCGGCGCATGCGCATGGCGGTGCGACGGCGGATGCCGCCCTGAAAAAGGGGTTCCTTCGCTGCGGCGTCAATACCGGCATTACCGGCTTCGCGCAACCGGACAGCAACGGCGAATGGCGCGGCGTTGACGTTGATTTTTGTCGCGCCGTCGGCGCGGCGCTGTTCGGCGATGCGCGGAAAGTTCGCTACACGCCGTTGACCGCGCAGCAGCGCTTCACCGCCTTGCAGTCGGGCGAGGTGGACCTGCTCGCGCGCAATACCACCTGGACCATGTCGCGCGATACCAGCCTCGGGCTTAACTTCGTGGGCATCAATTTCTACGACGGCCAGGGGTTCATGGTCGCAAGAAGACTTAAAGTGAAGAGCGCGAAAGAGTTGAACGGCGCCGCGATTTGCGTGCAATCGGGCACCACCACCGAGCTCAACCTCGCCGACTACTTCCGCGCTAAGAACATGAAGTTCAAGCCGGTGGTGATCGAGAAATTGGAAGAAGTCCTCAATGCTTATTTTGCCAGGCGTTGCGACGTCTACACCACCGACGTGTCCGGCCTGATCTCGGCTCGGGTTTCGCGCGCGGTGAATCCCGCCGATCACATCATCCTGCCGGAGGTCATTTCCAAGGAACCTTTCGGACCGGCGGTGCGCCACGGCGACGATCATTGGTTTGACGTCGTCAAATGGACGTTGTTCGCCACGATCGAGGCGGAGGATCTCGGCCTTACGTCGAAGAACATCGAACAGCAAGCGCAAAGCCACGACCCTGCCGTCCAGCGTTTCGTCGGTGTCAAAGGCGACTTCGGCAAGATGCTTGGCCTGGACAATCGCTGGGCGTACAACATCATCAAACAAGTGGGCAACTACGGCGAGAGCTTCGATCGGAATCTGACGCCTCTCGGTCTCGATCGCGGCCTCAACAAGCTTTGGAATCGCGGCGGACTCATGTACGCGCCCCCGATGCGCTGACCGCGGCGGCCGTCTTAAGAATTTCCGGCGCTCGATAACTCGTCAATCCCATCGGGGCGCCGGCGAAAGCAAACTCATGGGGTCGTTGAATCAGGCGCGCGTTCGATCGGTCGCTTATCAAACTTTGTTGGCGGCCGCCCTCATCCTCGCCGTTTGGTATCTCATCGCCAACGTTGTGGAAAACCTCGGGCAACGGCGAATCGCCAGCGGCTTTGGTTTCCTGGCGCGTGAAGCCGGCTTCGAAATCGGCGAGACTACATTTCTTTCCTACGACGCTGCGGACACGTACTTAAGAGCGCTGGCGGTCGGCTTCCTCAATACCTTTCATCGGTCTGGCGCGGCTATCGCGTAACTGGCTCCTCGAAAAGATTGCCGCAGGCTACGTCGAAGTTATCCGCAACGTGCCCTTGGTCGTTCAATTATTTTTCTGGTACGCGGTCATAACGGATCTCCTTCCTGCGCCGGCCGAGGCGCTAAATCCGCTCCCGGGCGTATTTCTAAGTAATCGTGGCTTCGGGTTTCCCACACTCGTCGCGCTCGCGCCGATCGAGCTGAATTACCCGGTTCTCAGCGGTTTTAACTTTTCCGGTGGCGGCTTATTGTCGCCGGAATTCGCCGCACTGTTTCTTGGCTTGGCGCTTTACACCGCGGCGTTCATCGGAGAAATCGTTCGCGCCGGTATCCTCGCCGTGGATCACGGCCAATTCGAGGCGGCTTATTCGCTCGGCCACAGTCAACGTCAAGTCATGCGTTGTATTGTCCTGCCCCAAGCGCTGCGGATCATTGTCCCCCCTTTGACCAGTCAATTTTTGAACTGCACCAAAAACAGCTCGCTGGCCGTGGCGATCGGCTATCCCGATTTGGTTTCCATAGCGAATACAACGATCAATCAGACGGGTCAGGCCATCGAAGGCATCGCCATCATCATGCTCGTCTATCTGACGATCAGCCTTGCCATCTCCGGTTTCATGAATTGGTACAACCGTCGCATCGTGCTCCGGGGAAACAAGCGATGAGCCGCGCCGTGGACGGCACGACGCCGCGCCGAGTACAAGAATGGCTGCGCGACCGGCTCTTTCCCAGTTGGCCGAGTTCTGTGGCGACGCTCGCGATTCTCTACCTTGCCTGGAAGACTATCCCGTCGTTTGTCGACTGGGCGCTGTTCCATGCGATCTGGTCCCCACAAAACGCGGGGCTTTGCCGCCAGGTCATGGGCCATGGCGCTTGTTGGGCGTTCGTCGCCGACAAGTTCCGCTTCTTTCTGTTCGGCACTTATCCCTATGACCAACAGTGGCGACCCGCCTTGGTGATCGCGATATTGGTCGGCCTCTATGCGCTGAGCGCTTTCCAAACCTTGCGGCGGTCCCGCTTGGCACCCCTTTGGCTCGCGGGTCTGAGTGCGATCGGCGTGCTTATGTGCGGTGGCCTTTTCGGCTTGATTTACGTCGAGAATGAGCGTTGGGGCGGGCTCACGCTGACGCTCCTGCTCAGCACATTGGGCATCGCCTTCGCCTTTCCACTGTCGATTTTTTTAGCGCTGGGAAGACGATCCGAAATGACCCTGGTTCGTTGGCTCACCATCGCCTACATCGAGTTGATCCGCGGTGTCCCGCTGATTTCCGTTCTATTTATGGCTTCTGTCATGTTTCCGCTTTTTCTGCCGGTAGGAGTATCCATCGACAAGCTGCTGCGCGCCCAGTTGGCGATGATTTTATTTGCCGCAGCCTATCTTGCAGAAGTCGTGCGCGGCGGACTGCAAGCCATTCCGCGCCAGCAAGATGAGGCGGCCCAAGCCCTTGGGCTCAACTACTGGCAGCGCATGGGGTTCGTTATTCTGCCCCAGGCGCTGCGAATCTCGATCCCGCCCCTAGTCAATACGGTCATCGGTCTTTTCAAGGACACCTCCCTCGTCGTGATCATCGGGCTTTTCGATTTTCTGACGGCAATCAAAATTTCTCTCACCGAACCGCCCTGGAGCGGATTCGGCGTCGAGGCCTACTTATTTGCGGCCTTGGGCTATTTCCTTTTCTGTTTTCCCATGTCGCTTTATAGCCAAGCCCTTGAGCGGCGAGGAGCGCGCGACACGGAGGTAAAAACTCTGCGGGAGAACTGAACAACCCCGTCGCTAGTCCGCGGCGTTCCTAATTGATCGACTGGAAGTCGACTCTTGTTTTTGTCATTCCGGCGAAGCCGGAAACCAGGCGGTTTTTGACCTCGAACTCAAATCGAACCTGGATGCTGGTGTTTGCCGGCATGACATACTTACTTCGCCTGAAGGCGAGGGATTTCAACCACCCGCGAGAGAAACAGGAGAGTCAAACTCGCGGCGCGGAAATACTCGCGGCGAGACTCGTTGTCATCCTGTCCTCGCTTGGCAAGACCAGCGATGTGGAGTTGGCTCTTCGGAGAATCAAGCTACTCGCGACGAAGATTTCGTATTGAGGAGTTGTTTTGGGAGGGGTGAATTCGATCGTATCGGGCCAAATTCACGACTACTGTCCGGCCACTTTTAACGGAAGTTTTGCACGTTTCTTCTGCGTCTCTTCGGCTTCGCTACACTGATAAAAATAACGAAAGCGATTACCGGTATCGCAACAATGATGAAAACGAGCGTTAGGAGATCAGTGTACATTGCAATCCTTCCCTGATCAGAACCCCTCCGCAACCGGGATGCCAGGTAGCAGACGACAATAAAATCCATTAGTTACTTACACTTAATGAAAGCCTGTCGTGCCAAATTGCGACATGGATGTCACAATTGGCATTGGCAAAGGTTTGGTTCTCGGCTTTCTGAAGCGCACTACATTCGGATTCACACCGTCAAAATATTGGTAAGAAAAAGGAGGCGAGACGAGGCAAATGGTTTGTTCGTAGCGGTTAACCGATGAAGTTCTTTAAGGAGAACCGGGTTGCCCCTACTTGGCGCGATACAGCCCGAAGACCTGCTGGTAGAGATCAGTGAGTTCCTGAGTCTTGAGGGTCTTAGCGTTGGGCGTCAAAAAAACAAATTCTTTTTGCAGCAGCTCCTGCAGCCACGGCAAATGTTTAACCCCTTTTCGAACGGCGATGCGTCCGGTCAAATCCGACATCTTGCTCTGTCCCTCCTGCGACAGGAGCCAGTCATAGAAAAGGATCGCCGCGTGCGGGTGAGACGAATGCTGCATCAGCGCCAACAAATCGGGCTCAGCCCCATAGGGATCGAATAGGCGAAAGTCGATGGGCGCGCCCTTCGATTTGAACTCGGCGACGCGCCGTCCGCGTGCCGCGATGGCGATCGAGGACTCGCCGCCGAGCAAGAGCTGCACGCGCATCACACTGCTCGATCCGGGCATGTGGAGATCCTGTTTCGCCAGCGTCTTCATGTATTCGAGCCCTTTGTCTTTGCCCATTCGATCCAACACGAGTCCGAACCACTCATAGTCTTCGGTGCCAAGACTCATCTTCCCCTTCCACTTGGGCTGTAAAAGATCCTGATAGGTCTTGGGTGCGTCCTGTTGGGATACCAGCTTGGTATTGAACGCGAGAACGATCGGCGTCACGTCGAGTGCCGTCCAATAGCCGTCCGGATCGAAAGCTCCTTTGAAAAGCGCGTTCCTTTCCGGAGAAAAATACGTTGCCGCCAGTTGCAGCTGTCGCAACTGCGAGGTTTCTACTGGCGCCGAACCAATGACGTCGACAGCGTGGCGACCCGCCTTGGCTTCCGTATCGGCGCGCCGGACAACGCCGGACGGCGTCGAGCGAAATGCATTGGTTTTGACGTAGGGGTACGCTTGCTCGAAGGCGCTCAATATTTTTGGATAGTCGGTCAAGCTTACCGAAGTATAAAAAACGACTTGGCCTTCACTCTTCGCGCCTTCCTCCAGTGTGCTGCGACGCTGTGATGGCGGCAGATTTTGAATTTTTTTCAGAACCTCGCCGACGGTCGCAGCGTTGCCGCAAACCACAGCAAATATTTGAGAGAATCCACACAACAATACGACAGAAACCAAGCGAAACCTCATTCGCTCGTTCCTCCCCGAGTTCCCATAGCCTGTTGAAGACATTTGCTTGACCAAGCGTTAGCTCCTCACGTCATCCTCGCCTGAGTTGATCTCCTTCCCGATAACATGGCGGAAGATTCCAACGCAAGATGTCGATGTTCGTCTAGAGAAAACCATTGACGCCGTCTGAATAGAACTACGCGCGACCGCTCAGTTGCTGCATTGAAACCACACGATACGAATTCTTGACTTGTCCTTTCAGCATCGAGTACGCTCCCACTCAGTTTGGTGATCGGGAGTTTCCAACTAGGACGAGGCAGCGGTGCAGGGCTGAGTCGTCCGAATATTTTGCGCAGGCATTGAACAAAAGTAGGAGTACCTATGCTGTCACGGGAGGAAAACGATTTACTGACACGCACCGGACCGGGCACTCCGATGGGCGAGATGATGCGGCGTTACTGGATACCGGCGCTGCTCTCGTGGGAGATTCCGGAACCGGATTGCCCGCCGGTACGGGTAAAACTTTTTGCCGAACCGCTGGTCATGTTTCGGGACAGCGACGGCCGAATCGGCTTGTTGGATGAATTCTGCGCGCACCGCGGCACCTCTCTATGGTTGGGGCGCAATGAGCAGCGAGGCCTACGCTGTGTGTGGCATGGCTGGAAGTATGATGTCACTGGACAGTGCGTGCACCAACTCAATGAAACGGATGAAACCAGCTTCGCGCACAAGATCCGCGTCAAATCCTACCCCACCTGCGAGCTCGGTGGAGTCGTCTGGGCCTACATGGGACCGCCGGAGAAAGTTCCGCCGCTGCCAAAATTCGGCTGGACTCAGGTGGCGGAAACTCACCGTCACGTCTCGAAGGTCATCGAAGAGTGCAACTGGCTCCAAGGACTCGAAGGCGGCTTGGATCAATCTCACGTGGGCATTTTGCATAAGTCCTTTCGCCACGATCAGGCGAATCCCGGATCGTTGCCGGATTCTTTCAATGCGCGCGGCGGTTCCCCGTCCTTCGATATCGAACCGACGTCCTTCGGTCACCGCTACGTCGCCATCAGGCCCCTAGGAGAGCGGCAACGTTACGTGCGCGGCTACAACTTCGTCATGCCGTTTACCCAGATCCGACCCTTCAGTCCGAAGAACGAAGCGGAAGCCGAGAAAAAATTCAATCCAGGCCATATGTGGGTGCCGATCGACGACGAAAACTGCGTCGTCTGGAACTGGATGTACAGCTGGGGTAAAGAGCCTCTGACCGATGACGACCGAACGGAACGAAGCCTCGCCAATGGACCCGACGACGTGGATCAAAAGACTTTTCGCTCGTTCCGCAGGAAAGAAAATGATTGGCTCATCGACCGCGCGATGCAGCGAAAGGAAAATTTCAGCGGCATTGTCGGCGTCAATACTCAAGATCGAGCCGTTCAGGAGCTCCAGGGCCGGATCGCGGATAGAACTAAGGAACACTTGGGTCCGGCCGACCAGGCGATCATCGTTGCTCGCCAGGTGCTCCTGCAGGCGGTGAAGGCGGTTCGAGCGGGTGAAGACCCACCGGGAACCGATACGAGCTATTATCGCGCGCGCAGTGCTGTAAAGATCATCGCCGCCGATGCGCCGTGGCGCACGGCCATTCTCGATGACATGTATCCATCCGCTGCAGATCAGTTGGCCGTGGATTAAGAGTGTACGCCGTGTTAACTCGTCATGCTTTTTTATTCGTCATCGTCGCCGTATTCCCGCTAACTGTTCACGCGCAAGAACGACTAGTCACCATCGGCTTCACCAATCCGACCGGCGCCGCGGCGCTACCTTTTGTCATGGCCGATAAAAAAGGCTTCTTTAAGAAAGAAGGATTCAATGCCGTCGTCATCACCGTGCAAAATCAGGTGGTGGTCAACGGCGTCCTCAGCCGAAACTTGGACTACGGCGGCACCATCGCCAATTTCATCGGCGCCGCCAAGGGCGGTTTACCCGTCCGAGTCGTAATGTCTCTCATGAATGGTTCGGACCACGCGCTCGTGGCGGCGCCAAGCATCAAGCGGGTGGAAGATCTCAAAGGAAAACGCATCGGCATCAGCAGCTTTGGCGGCGCGCCGCACAATCAGACCGTCATCATTCTACGCAAATACGGCTTGAATCCCGATAAGGATGTGACCTTCCTGCAAATCGGCGGCGGCGCGTC
>VBKX01000014.1 GCA_005879435.1 Deltaproteobacteria bacterium | reverse complement strand
CGCGGAACGCATGGAAGAACTTGCCACCGGTCAATTGATTCGAATACTCATTGCAGCAGTTCGTCGAAGCCACCTGTTCGAGGATGTGATTGCTACGAAGCGCGATGTCCAGCCAGCCAACCCGGGCGAGGACCGTCGTCGGCAGAAAATCTTCTTCCACCTCGCAGCGCTCCAACTCTTTTGCAGGGATGCCGATGCTTTCGCCGAAGCGCAGAAACAGCGCGCGGTGGCCCAATACAGGCCGCGGCGACCCTTCGAAGTAGGCATAACCAACCTCGGAATGAATGATATCGACAAATTTCTTATGGATCTCCGGATCGTGGATGCCGGACAATTGGCAGCGCACTAACTTCGCCGTATTGATCGCCACGTTGTACGCAAAGATGCCCCAGGCCTCCTTTGCCCAGATCTTCACCGTCTCCAACGGCAGCGTGCCGTCGTATAGATCCTTATAGAACGGATGATGCAAGCGCGCGTGACCGTTCTGCACTTCGTTGACCAAGACATCGCAGAACTCTTTTGCCGGCAATGTCCTCCCCTTTAAGACCGCTTCAGCAGACATGTTTACCTCGAACAGAGCATTGAATTGCCGCCGCGGGTTTGAAACCCGCCATTACGACTTAGGTTTCTTACGATTATCGAACTTGAATTTATTGGCATTGCAAGCGATCTCGACGCGGTTGCCGTCGGGATCGAGAAAGCTGATGGAACGGTTACCCGCAACGACTAAGGTCTCCGGACCGCTGACGATGGGAATCCGTCGGCGCGTCAGAATTGGATAGATCTCATCGATAATCTCGTTGCTATCGACATAGATGCAGAAATGATGCAATTTCGGCGCGCCCTTACCGGATACATGCTTTACGCCTTTAGGCAGCGCCTGCAGCGCGATATCGTGATGCTCTTTGCCGTAACTCATGAAGGTCATCTTTGTGTCGAGGTTGCGCGCCGAGACTTTCAACCCAAGGATAGAGCGGTAAAACTCCTCCGACTTCCTGAGATCCGCAACATTGAGCACGATATGTCCGAGCGCGCCGTTTCTAATATCCATAAAGAGGCCTTAATAAATAACGGCGCTAGCTTAGTGTCAAGGCGGCGCGCTTCGATTACTCAATTCAGTTGACAATGCTTTCGTGAATACGACATATTTTGCGCCAGCGCTTCGAAGCGAGGTTAGACAATGAAAATCATGGTCGTCATGGGCGAATACCCGCCTGAAGAAGCCGAGCGTCGCCGCCAGGCCGTCGTGAAATGCGCGTCGCCGGGCACGGAGATCGGCTTCGGGGTCATCAGCGCAACTTTCTTTCGCCGCTCCAACTCTCAAGTCAATTCCCTTTCGGCGGGGCCGCTCGTCGCAGAGTTAGCGGTAAATTGATTCGAATTCCTATGATCGGCGCGGGACAATCGGTCTTGCATCTCGGCGCGCAGCTCAGCAACCGACTCGGCGTCATCGCGTATGAAGACAAAAGCATTCCCTTCATGCGCAAGCAGATGCACGCCTGGCGAGTTGCCGACTCTGTCGTCGGAATACGCAGCGTCGAGATTCCGCTGCCTGAGAGCACGAAAAACCGCGACGCCATCCGGGAGCGCTTCATCCAATCAGCGCGCGAGCTTATCGATAATCACGACGCCGAGATCATCGTGCCCATGGGCGTGACCATGGTGCCAGTGCAATATGCGGCGCAAGAATTCGAAAAAGAACTCCGCGTACCGGTGATGGACGCGCTCAAAACCAGCATCCAGACCGCTGAAATGCTGGTGCGCATGGGCCTCACGCACAGCAACAAAACCTATCCGCGACCACCGGCCAATTAGTGTGTGCTGAGGACTGAGGTTTTGTAGGTACTTAAATGCGAAATTTCGATCTCGCTGAACCGACGAGACTAGAGGACGCTTGCGCCATTCTTGCCGCCGACGATGACGCGAAGCCCGTTGCCGGAGGAACGGCGCTTTTGACGATTATCAAACAAGGCTTGCTGCTGCCGAAGTTATTGGTCAATCTCAAAAAGATAAATGACGCATCGGCGATCACGTTCGATCCGCGACAGGGACTCTGCATCGGCGCCCTGGCGACGATCAACGATATCGAAATATCTCCCCTAGTCCGCCAGCATTATCCAACGTTGGCGGAGGCCTGCCATCTCGTAGCCAACATTAGGATTCGCAATATGGCGACCATCGGCGGCAATCTGGCTCACGGCGATTATCAATCTGATCCGCCGACTGTATTGGTTGCATTGGACACGAACGTCGAGATCATCAGTCAAAACGGAATTCGGTGGATGAAGTTAACCGAATTCCAGCTCGGCAGCTACGAAACTGCGCTCGCGCCGGGAGAGTTGATTTCCGCAATTACGATTCCGCCGTTGCCGCGGGGCATGACGGGGCATTACGTCAAATTTACCACCGGGTCGTCGGAAGAGCGCCCGTGCGCCGGCATTGCCGCCCTCGCATGCATGGAGGATGGAATCTGTCGCGAACTTCGTCTTGCCGTCGGCGCGGTTTCGCCCCGCCCCGTGCGCATCTTCGCAGGTGAAGAAGCCGCTAATGAAATGATTCTGACCGATCAATTGATCGATAGCATCGCCTTCGAAGCAGCGCGTGTTGTCGAGCCCATCGATGACCTACACGGCTCGGCTGATTACAAGCGCCGTCTCGTTCGCGTGCTCGCACGCAGAACGATCACTGCTGTTGCCAACGACGGAGCGGAGACAGCGGCATGACTCTCGTCGGAATCAATGTCGAGATGGTCGGCGCTCGCGCCAAAGTCAGTGGCGCGGTGAATTATATCGCCGATCTGGAATTTCCCGGGCAGGTTTACGCCAAAGCACTGCGCAGTCCCTACCCATACGCGAAGCTCGTGCGAATCGACACCAGCAAAGCCTGGGCGCTGGCGGGCGTGCGCGCAGTGGTAACGCGCGACGATCTGGCTGAATTGAATCCTCATTTCGGCACCGGCGTCGACGACCAGCCTGTGGTCGTCATCGACAAGGCTCGCTACGTCGGCGACATTATCACCGCCGTCGCCGCCGACAGCCGCGAGATCGCCGACGAAGCGGTTGCTCTCATCGAAGTCGAGTACGAAGAGCTGCCGGCAGTCACTGAGATATTCGAAGCAGCGAAACCCGGAGCGCCGCTGATCCAAGAAGATCATGTCGACAAAATTGCAGGTGGGAATGTTCACGGGGTGTACCGCGCTGCCAGCGGTAACATCGAGCAAGGCTTCAAAGAATCTGATGAAGTTATTGAAAATACATACATTCTACCGCCAGTCCAGCACGGTCACATCGAACCACATGCTGTCACCGCATTTTGGGAACCCAGCGGCAAACTGGTCGTCCACACGCCCTGCCAGACTCCCTCACCGTTGCAAGAGCAACTCGCCAAAGTGTTCAAGCTGCCGCTGAATCGGGTTCGCGTCATAGTTCCGCCTGTCGGCGGCGGTTACGGCGGCAAGAATCACGCCCGCGTCGAACCCATAGTCGCGTTGCTTGCGCGCAAAGCGCGCCGCCCGGTGCAGTGGATACTCACGCGCGACGAAGTTTTTCTCACTGGGCGACGCTTCGGCGCGCTTA
>VBKX01000199.1 GCA_005879435.1 Deltaproteobacteria bacterium | reverse complement strand
GAGCCGGCTCAGATGGACGAACAAAATAGACGACGACGCTAAAAACTCCAGAAGAAAATCGCGGTCACTCACCGCATCGATGCTATTTTTCGAGACGCGCGGAAAACCCAAGAGCTTGGCGACGTAGGCGCGATCGATTGGAAACGTCGTCCCAGCCAGGGCACCCGATCCTAAAGGCAAGACATTGATGCGGGTCAAGCACTCGTTGAAGCGCTCACCATCACGTTCAAACATATCGAAGTAAGCCAGCAGATGGTGCGAAAAAAGCACCGGCTGGGCGCGCTGCAAATGAGTATAGCCCGGCATGATCACGTCGAGATGTTTGCTTGCGGCCCTAGCTAACTCCTGCCCCAGCGCGTGCAACCCGTCGACAATGAGCCCCACTTCGTCACGCAGGAAAAGCCGCATGTCCAGCGCCACTTGATCGTTGCGGCTGCGCGCCGTATGGAGCTTTCCGCCGGCGGGCCCGATCAACTCCGTCAGGCGCCGCTCGATATTCATGTGAATATCTTCGTCGGCTTGAGAGAATTGGAACTTACGGCCGTCGATCTCGCGCTGAATCGTTTGCAGGCCGCGGATGATCTCGCGCGCATCGCCGGCTGGAATAATGCGCTGTTTCGCGAGCATTTTCGCGTGCGCGATACTGCCCATAATGTCATGGCGGTAAAGCCGCGCATCGATGTCGATCGACGCGGTAAAAGCTTCGACGGAGTCCGCCGTGCCTGTCGCAAAGCGTCCGCCCCAAAGCTTGGTCTTTTTTGATTTGGCGCGCGCCACCGTCATCCCCGCTTGGCTTTGCGCAAGCGTTGCAAGCGCAGCCGCAATGCGTTCAAACGAATGAAGCCTTCAGCGTCGCCTTGATGATAGACTTGGTCCGCCTCGAATGTCGCCACGTCGGGATCGTAGAGTGACGAGTCCGATTTACGCCCGACCACCGCGGCGTTGCCTTTACAAACCTTCAGGCGCACCCGGCCGCTGACGTTGGCCTGCGAAGCATCGATCGCCTTTTGCAAAACCTCGCGCTCCGGCGTGAA
The DNA here is from genome assembly GCA_005879435.1 of Deltaproteobacteria bacterium. Taxonomy (GTDB): domain Bacteria; phylum Desulfobacterota; class Binatia; order UBA9968; family UBA9968; genus DP-20. The sequence goes on along the minus strand of VBKX01000199.1, from coordinate 10,467 downwards.
CCAATAGCCGTAGTAAATCATTTCCGCATAGCGCGGCATCACCGAATCCCTGATCCGGAGCACTTCACGATCCATGGTAATGGACTCGATGCCGCGGTGCGCAGCGTGCAAGATGGTCCCGCCCGGCGTCTCGTATACGCCGCGCGACTTCATGCCGACGTAGCGGTTTTCGACGATATCGACCCGGCCGACGCCATGCTTGGCGCCGATGTCGTTGAGGCGCGCGAGCAGATTGGCGGGCGACAGCTTGCGTCCGTTCAGCGCGATCGGATCACCGCGCTGGTAATCGATCTCCAAATATTCGGCACGGTTCGGCGTCCTCTCCAGGGGCCGGCACCAGACAAACATATCGGCCGGCCGCTCTTTCCACCGATCTTCGAGGATCCCGCCCTCGTAACTGATAAGAAATAAGTTCCGGTCCGTGCTGTAGGGCTTTGCCTTGGTCACCGGCACGGGAATCCCATGCTTGCGCGCGTAGTCGATCAATGTCGAACGCGCATGGAGATCCCACAGCCGCCACGGCGCGATGACTTTGATTCCCGGCTTCAGAGCATAATAGGTGAGCTCGAAGCGTACCTGATCATTGCCCTTCCCCGTAGCGCCATGTGAAACGGCGTCGGCTTTTTCTTTCATCGCGACGTCGATCTGTCCTTTGGCAATCAGCGGCCTGGCGATGGAAGTTCCAAGCAGGTACGAACCTTCATAAACCGCATTGGCACGGAGCATCGGAAAGACGTAATCCTTGACGAATGTCTCGCGCAGATCGCCGATCACGACTTTGCTGGCGCCGGTCGCAAACGCCTTGCGCCTGACCGACTGAAGATCTTCAGCTTGGCCCAAATCGGCGCAGAACGCGATCACTTCGCAGCCGTATTCCTCCTTGAGCCAGCGGAGGATAACCGATGTGTCCAAACCGCCGGAATATGCCAGGACAACTTTCTTGACGTTCATCGTGCTGCTTACTTTCCTCTAACCTTGCTCATAGGTAATTGCCGTTTGCCGGAAGACTTTGAACCTTGAACTTTTGAACCGTTGAACCCATTGACCAGCCACACCATCACCGCTTTTTGCGCGTGCAAACGATTTTCCGCCTGATCGAAAGCAATGCACCGCGGGCTTTCCAAAACTTCATGGCTGATTTCCTCGCCCCGGTGCGCCGGCAGGCAGTGCATCACCACCGCGTCTTTCTTAGCCATCGCCACGATCCGGCCATTCACCTGGTACGCGCGGAACGCATTCAAACGCGCCTGGGTTTCTTTCTCCTGGCCCATGCTCGTCCACACATCTGTATAGATCGCGTCAGCGCCAGAGACCGCTTCTTCGATAGAGTGGGTCACCGTGATCTTTGCGCCGGCGTTGACAGTTTTTTTCAGAATTGCTCCATCTGGCTCATAGCCCTTCGGACAGGCCAGCGCGAACGAGAACGGCACGATCGCCGCCGCCTCCAGCCACGAGTGAACCATATTGTTGCCGTCGCCCACGAAAGCAATCTTCAAGCCGCCAAGCTCTCCCTTGCGTTCAATCAGGGTCTGACAGTCGGCCAACACCTGGCAAGGATGAAAGTCATCCGTGAGCGCATTGATCACCGGCACCGATGAATACTCCGCCATCTCTTCGATAATCTTATGTTCGAAGGTCCGCACCGTGATCAGGTCAAACCAGCGGTCCAAGTTCCGCGCGCAATCCGCCGGCGTTTCCCGCGTGCCCAATCCCACTTCAGCAGGCCCAAGATAAACGGCTTCTCCGCCCAGCTGAGTCATGCCCACCGCGAATGTCGCGCGGGTGCGCAAACTCGGTTTCTCAAAGACCAGCGCCAACCCTTTTCCGGCCAAGAGCCGGTGCGCCACACCGCGCTTCTGCTTGCGCTTGAGCTCGCTCGCAAGGGTTAGAATGCCGTCAAATTCGCGCCGGCTTAGGCCGTGAAAACTTAGTAGATCACGCTTGCTCATGATTCGAACAGAGTGGAACCGGGCTACTGGCGGGCAAGAACGGTTTCGAGAATCGCCAGGCCGCGGTCGATTTCTTTCTTTGTGATCGTCAGCCTCGGCGATCTTGCCGCCGTCAATGCTCAGCTCGACGCCAAGCAGCAGCCCTTTGCCGCGGACCTCGCGCATAAAAGAAAACCGCTTTTTCAATGCTTCAAGACCTTTGACGAAATACTTGCCCATCTGCACGCAATTCTTAAGCACACCGCCGTTAATCAACGCCGCCATCACCGCCAACCCTGCCGCGCAGCATACCGGATTGCCGCCGAAGGTCGAGGCATGGCTGCCGGGCATAAAACTATTTGCGACATCTTCTCGCGCCAGCATCGCGCCGAGCGGCAAGCCGCCGCCCAAGGCCTTGGCCAACGTCAGGATATCCGGCTTGACGCCGAAGTGTTCATAGCCGAAAAGTTTGCCGGTGCGACCCATGCCGGTTTGCACTTCGTCGAAAATCAGCAACAACCCGCGTTGATCGCACAGCTCGCGCAGGCCGAGCATGTAAATTTCATTGGCCACGATGACGCCGCCCTCGGCTTGGATCGGCTCGACGAGGATCGCGACGGTTTTTTGCGCGTCGATAGCGGCTTCAACCGCGTTTAGGTCATTGTACGGCACCTGACGGAAGCCGGCGGGCAACGGATCGTAACCGGCGCGGATTTTTTCCTGGCCGGTCGCCGTCAGCGTCGCCAAAGTGCGGCCGTGAAAGGAATTGTGCGTCGAAAGGATCTCGTATTTGCCGCCGAGTTTTTCGGCTCCGTAGCGGCGCGCCAGCTTGATCGCCGCTTCGTTCGCCTCGGCGCCGCTGTTGCAGAAAAACGCGCGGTCGGCAAAAGAATGGCGGCATAGCTCACGCGCCAGCTCGGCCTGCGACTGAATATGGTAGAGATTCGAAACATGGAGCAGTTTCTGCGCCTGTTGCTTGATCGCTTTGACAATTGCCGGGTTACAGTGACCTAGACTGTTGACCGCGATCCCGGCCAAGAAATCCAAATATTCTTTGCCGTTGGCATCCCAAACTTTCGTTCCCTTGCCTTTGACCAACGCGATCGGCGCCCGAGCATAAGTTTTTGCGATATACTTATCAGTCAGAGCAGCGACGTCTCGATTCTTCATCACTTCCGCACCACCTCCGTCCCCACACCCTCTTTCGTGAAGATTTCCAACAGCACGGCGTGTTTGACCCGGCCGTCGATAATATGGGTCTTCTCCACGCCGCCCTTGAGCGCGTTGATGCAACACTCCACCTTGGGAATCATTCCCGCGCCGACGATACCGTCTTGAATCATGCGCCGCGCTTGACTTTCCTTGAGCGTGCTCAGAAATCCCCCCTTTTTGTCCTTCACGCCCTCGATGTCGGTCATGAGAATCAGCTTCTCGGCATGCAGCGCCTCGGCGACCTCGCCGGCCACTAGATCGGCGTTGATATTGTAAGTTTCGCCGTTCTTGCCGACACCGACAGGGGCGATGACAGGAATGAATTTGTTTTGGTCCAACGACTCGATGATCAGCGGATTGATGCCGATGATCTCGCCGACCATGCCGATGTCGACGATTTCCGGCGACTCACCGTTGTCGGATGCCACCGTCACGTTCATCTTCTTGGCCAAAATAAGCCCGCCGTCCTTGCCGCTCAGGCCCACGGCCATGCCGCCGTGCTGGTTGATCACGTTGACGATCTCTTTATTCACTTTGCCGACCAGAACCATCTCGACGATATCCAGGGTCTCCTGGTCCGTGACGCGCATGCCGCGCACGTAGCGGCTGGTGATGCCCATCTTGTCGAGCACGGAGTCGATCTGTGGCCCGCCGCCGTGCACCACGACCGGATTGATGCCGACCAACTTTAAGAGCACGATGTCCTGGGCGAAACTCGCGTTGAGCTCCTCGTTTTCCATCGCGTGGCCGCCGTACTTGATGACGAAGGTCTTACCGTAAAAGCGCTGGAAATAGGGCAGCGCTTCCATTAGTACCTCGGCCTTACCGATAAAGTTTTCCATGATCGGTACCTGGATTACCCAATTTAGAGGATATAGCGCGACAAGTCTTCGTTGTTCAAGATCGGCGCGAGCCGCTCGCGCACGTAGTCGGCGTTGATTGCGACTTCTTTGCCATGCATCTCGGGGGCTGAGAAGGACACCTCGTCGAGCAAACGCTCCAGAATCGTATGCAGGCGTCGGGCACCGATATTTTCCGTGCGCTCGTTGACGTCGGAGGCGATGAGTGCAATTTCTTGGACCGCGTCGGCGGCGAATTTAAGATGCACGCCTTCGGTCTCAAGCAGGGCCTCGTACTGTCTGATCAAGGCGTTTTTTGGCTCCGTCAGGATCCGCACGAAGTCCTCTTTGGTCAGCGAGCTTAACTCGACCCGGATCGGGAACCGGCCCTGGAACTCGGGGATCAAATCGGAGGGCTTCGCGGTGTGAAAGGCGCCCGAGGCGATGAAGAGAATGTGATCGGTTTTGACCATGCCGTATTTGGTATTGACCGTCGAACCCTCGACGATCGGCAGCAGGTCGCGCTGCACTCCCTGCCGTGAGACATCCGGACCGTTCATCGACTCGCGGCCGGCAATCTTGTCGATCTCATCAAGAAATACGATTCCCGATTGCTCGACCCGCCGGATCGCTTCGCCCGTCACTTTGTCCATATCGACCAGCTTGCCCGCTTCCTCCTGCGTCAAAATCTCGAGAGCTTCGGGAATCTTGACTGTTTTTTTCTTGGTCTTTTTGGGCATCAGGTTGGAAAACATTTCTTTCAGATTGAATTCCATTCCTTCCATGCCCTGGGGGGTCAATACTTCGATCATCGGCATGGCAGATTGGGTCAATTCGATATCGACGAAACGGTCGTCCATCTTCCCTTCGCGGAGCATTTTCTTGAGCTTTTCCCGAGTCGATTGTAATCGTTGCGCGTCGATCGCTTCGCCGTCAGTTTCCTCGGCGGTGCTGGCCGGCAACAAGAGGTCCAGCACCCGCTCCTCGGCGACTTCGTGCGCTTTGAGCTCGACCTTTTGCTTTTCTTCCTCTTTGACCATGTTGACTGCAAGATCCGTCAAGTCGCGAATGATCGACTCGACATCGCGCCCGACGTAACCGACTTCGGTGAACTTGGAGGCCTCGACTTTGATGAAGGGAGCCTGTGACAATTTTGCCAAGCGGCGGGAAATTTCGGTCTTACCGACTCCCGTCGGACCGATCATGATGATATTCTTCGGCGCAATTTCCTCACGCAGATCTTCGGGCACAAGCTGGCGGCGCCACCGATTGCGCAGCGCAATCGCCACCGCCCGCTTCGCTTCCTTCTGACCGACGATATAACGGTCCAGTTCCGAAACGATTTCCCGCGGCGTCATGACTGGCGCCGGTGTCGATCCCGCGTCCGGTAATGTAAACTTCGCTCCGTCTTTCATGGGAATATTTACTCCTAACAATTTCCGTAGGAAATGCAATCATTCATGAGCGCCAGACGACGCAAAATGCTGAGATAATTCGCCGACCAAGCCGCTGAGTGAGATTACAGACGCGCCGCGCCCCATTCACGCACGATCGCAGCTTCGATACTCAAATCCGCCACGATCCATGCGATACCGCCGCCGACGATTAAGGCAACTCTTCAAAGGTAAGTTGTTCGTTGGTGTAAACGCAGATGCCGGCGGCCACGCGCATCGCTTCTTCGGCGATGACGCGGGGGTCCAATTGCGTGTGCTTGACCAGAACTCGCGCCGCAGCCAACGCATAATTGCCGCCCGAGCCGATGGCGATGACGCCGTCGTCCGGTTCGATCACGTCGCCGGCGCCGGAGATCACCAATAAATCGTTGACGTCGGCGATGACCATCAGCGCTTCAAGACGCCGCAGCACCCGATCGGTGCGCCAGTCTTTCGCCAGCTCCACTGCCGCACGTTTGAGGTTGCCGTTGAACTGTTCCAGCTTCGCCTCGAATTTTTCGAACAGCGTGAACGCGTCGGCCGTCGCCCCGGCAAATCCGGCGATGACGCGGTCATGATGGAGCTTGCGCACCTTGCGCGCGCTATGCTTCATCACGGTTTGGCCTAAACTCACCTGCCCATCGCCCACCACGACGACTTTGCCGCCGTGACGGATCGCCAATATGGTCGTGCCGTGCATCATCATTAAACTCACACTGAGGATAGGGGATAGGGGATTGAGAATCGCGATCTTCTATCCGCCATATTCCATCCTCGTTTTTTTGATCTTACGCCCTTGGGTGTGCCTTGTCATAAACCGCTGTCAATTGATCCAGGTTCAAATGCGTATAGCGCTGGGTCGTCGACAAGCTCGCGTGACCCAATAATTCCTGAATCGAGCGCAAATCAGCGCCGCTGTTGAGCAAGTGAGTGGCGAAGCTATGGCGCAAGCCGTGCGGCCCCATTTTGATCTGCAGTCCGGCTTGTCTTAAATGCTTTTCGACGATGCGCGCCACGCTGCGCGTGGTAATGCGCCCGCCGCGGTTGTTTAGAAAAACTGGCGTCTCTCCCTTGCAGGCAATCTGCCATTTCTTGCGCTGCTCCACACCATAATCTCGCAACGCCTGCAAAGCTATTTCTCCCACCGGCACGATGCGTTCTTTCGAACCTTTGCCGACGACGCGCAGAATACCCAGCTGAAAATCAATATCGGCCCAATTAAGCCCCACCAATTCGCTCACGCGCACGCCGGACGAATAGAAGACTTCAAGCGCCGCGCGGTCGCGCACGTCGAGCCGAGTTTTGATCTTGATTGCACCCAGCAGCTGGAAGACATCGTCTACGGAAAGAAAAGCGGGCAGCGGCTTCTCTTGCTTGGGCGAGTGAATCGCAAGGAGCGGGTTCTTAGCAATTTTATGATTCGTCCGTAAATAGCGGAAGAACCCTTTCAGGGCAGCGAGCTTTCTACCGATCGAGCTCTTTTTTCGATCCTGGGTCAAACAGGCCAAGTACGCACGTATAACGTGAACGTCGACTTCTCCCACGTTCACGTTGCCTTCGCCGTCGAGAGCCAACTCCCGCGCTACTAGGAATTGGCGAAATTGATCCAAGTCGCTCTGATAGTTGCGCAGCGTATGCGGTGACACATTACGCTCATCGCGTAAATGGCCAGCGTATTGTCGGATCAGGTCTTCCAAGACTTTTACCGTTTGGCTTAGACTATCACGGGTGGCACTGGAACGAAATCATCCTACGTCCTTGCTTTGAGCCGGCGTATGATTGTGCTATCCGTGTGAGGCAGCAGGATGATTCTGGAAACAATTTCATTTAAAAACTCCAGGGGAGACACCCTGAGCGGCGTGCTGCATCATCCTGCAGGGACAAAAACGAACGGAGCTATGATTCTTTGCCACGGCATGGAATCGGATAAAAACAGCGACAAATTGGTGTTTTTGAGCCAAGCGCTGGCCGAGCGCGGCCTTCTGACGCTCAGATTTGATTTTGCGTATGTCGGCGAATCGAGCGGCAGATTCGAGGACATTACCTACAGCGGTGAGGTCGACGACTTGAAAGCGGCCTACGCGCTGATGCAAAACCGCCAACCTGGAAAGACCGCGCTTCTCGGCTCGAGCATGGGTGGAAGCGTGGCTTTGCTATTCGCCGCCCAAGAGCCAACGGTCGCCGCGCTTGTCACGGTAGCCGCGCCGCTCCATCCGGAAAACTTTCCGCGACGCATTTTGACCCGCGAACAAATCCATAAGTGGCGTGAGCAAGGGTTCACGATTTATAACGGCCAACGGCTCAACGTTTCTTTGCTCGAGGATTTGCAGCGTATCGACGTGCCCGCGTCGGCGCGAAAAATTAACTGTCCGGTCCTGATCCTGCATGGTGACGCCGATGAAGTCGTTCCTGTCGAAGAAGCTTACGAACTACACGGTTGCCTGCCAAACTCAAAACGTCTAACGATCTTGAGGGGAACCGATCATCGGCTATCCGATCCGGTGATCCTGCAGAGCGCGATCACCGAAGCGCTGGATTGGTTGACGGAATATGTCAGCTAAACTTGGACCACTAAAATCGTCGAAGATCGTCCGCGCCGCTTTTGCCTTTGCGCTCTTGCTGGCGAGTTCTTGCGGTCACGATTTAAATACGGCGCAAGGGGTCGCCGAAGAATTCGTCGATCAACATTACGTGGCCATCGACTTGTAAAAAGCCAAGGCGCTCGCCGTCAGTGTGGCTCTCAGTAAATTGGACGAGGAGATTAGGCTCACCACGGGTCAGAAAATCGACGCCTCGACGCAGAAACCGCGCGTCCATTACACCTTGCTGGAAAAAAAAGACGGCGGTCAGCGAGCCACGTTCCTCTACGAAGGCAGGATTCAGTCGGACGACAACACGTCGTTTACGCGCCGATGGTTGATTACCACCCGTAAAGAGGGGACCCAATGGCGCGTGTCAAATTATACCGAATCTGACTAGAGACGCTGAATGGCCTAGGCGCCGGCAGGCACAGCCGCCGGCGGCGCCGCCGCTTCTTTCGGTTTTGACTTGATTTGTAAGGCCAACCCCGCAGCAATCATCGCGATCACGCCGCCGGAAAAGAAAGCAAATTGATAATCGCCCATCCAGGTGCGAATGGCGCCTGCCGCAGAAGCCATAATCGCCGCGCCGATCTGGTGCGACATGAAAATCCAGCCATAAACTTTGCCGACATTTTGCCTGCCGAAAGTATCGGCCGTGAGCGCCATCGACGGCGGCACCGTGGCAAACCAGTCGAGCCCATAAATGATCGCAAAAAACACCAGGCCGGTAAAATTGTGCACGAAGGGCAGGATCAGCAGCGACACGCCGCGCAGGGCATAAACCAGCGCCAGCCATCTCTGCGGTTGCACTTTGTCGATCATCCAGCCGGAAAAAATAGTGCCGACCATGTTGAGACCGCCCATAATGCCGAGCAGCGACGCCGCGGCGATTTGCGGAATGCCGATCTCGATTTCATGGGGGATGAGATGCGTGCCGATCAGCCCGTTGGCGGTACCGCCGCAAACAAAGAAGCTTCCGGCGAGCAACCAAAAAGTCGGGTGGCTCACGACTTCTTTGGCCGTGATTGTGGCATTTTTTGCGGGCATACCGCGCAAGGATGCCGCACCGCCACCGCTTGCCGCACCCGTTTGACCAGCGCCGTAGGGCTCCAAACCAACGTCCGCAGGATCGTCGCGCATGAAAAGAAAAATCAGCGGCAGCAAAATCATCGCGACGACGATCAGCGTCATCGACCCCAAGCGCCAACCGGCGTAGGTGATCATCGCCATAAAGAAGGGTAGAAAAATAATCTGACCGGTTGAGCTGGCGCTGCCGAGAATGCCGAGCGCCAGCCCGCGCCGGGCGACGAACCAACGGTTGCCGATGGTCGCGGTCAATACTGAACCGACTCCACCTGCGCCGAGACCAACGACGACTCCCCAAACGAGAAAGAATTGCCAGAACTCAGTCATCGCCATCGTGCCGCTGACGCCGACGATCAGGAACAGGAGGCTTCCCATCATCAGTTTGCGCGGCCCGAAACGATCGATCAGATAGCCGCTCAGCGGCGCCGCGACACCGAACAACAGAAGATTCATGCTGACGGCAGAGGCGATCAGCGTCCGGCTCCAGCCAAACTCAGCTTCCAACGGATGAATCAGCACCGACGGCGACGAGCGCACGCCGGCACTGGTCAAAGTTGTTAAAAAACAAATCGAGAGAACAAGCCAACCGTAGTAAAACGGCAGCGACAGCGGTGGGCGCTTTGAGGTTGTGTCAAGACTGTTGTTGTTCATCTTTTAATATCTACTCATCTTTGACCCAAATCACAAACCACGACGGTTGCGGAGGCCGACACTCTGGATGATCTCATCGCCTTTTGCTGTCACAGGCTCAACTCCGGTTTTCTGCTTCGAACATTGCATGCTATGACTTGCTGACATGAAGCGGCTCTTTACGGCGCTGGTCTTGTGTTGGGCCATGTCTTGTGGCGGCGCAAACGCCGCAGACTACCGCGAGGAGATCCCGTTTGTCCCGACGCCGATTGAAGTCATCGATCGAATGCTAGAGCTGGCTGAGGTTAAAAACGGCGACGTGCTTTACGATTTGGGCAGCGGTGACGGTCGAATAGTGATCCGCGCCGCGCAAAAGTACGGCATACACGCCGTCGGCATCGAGATGGACCAACTGCTATTGGACAAAGCGCGCGCCGGGATGCAAAATCCGCCGGAGTTACGGTACAGCAGGCTCTGCATCGCCCGCGATAACGGCGCGCGGGAGACTTCCAGCAGCAAATGAAAGTGGTTGGGCATCATGACGTAGGCATACAGCGTAAGCGAATGACCCCTTTTTCTCCCTTATCTCCCTATCTCCCTTTGGCTCCTTTCGTAGGTCAAAGTTCGTTTCGCAATAACCTTCCGGCGATCAACCTAATAGTTAGGGATATTCCAACAACCAGCAGAAGTAGGAAGATGGCGTTGGCTATACCATCAGTAAAAGTGTCCTCTGACACATGCGCTTTAACCACAGCAA
>VBKX01000013.1:1065-1908 GCA_005879435.1 Deltaproteobacteria bacterium | reverse complement strand
TGGCTGCGCCATTTTCTGATACGCGTGACCCGAGCGCCGCAATGGGAGCGGCAGGCGAATCTGCGTCAAGATTTCCGTCGGTTTGATCGCCGTCGTCATCGGGCCGAGAAAAAACTCTTCGGCGCCAAGCGTGCGCTCGCCCTTCGGGCCGCGAAGTCGCATTTCGCCTCGAAGCGCGAGGATGGCCGCCGGCCAATCGGCGGCGGGATCGGCATGGCTCAGGCTACCGCCGATCGTTCCGCGATTACGCACCTGCACATCGCCGATGGCCCGCGCCGTCTGGGGCAGCAAGGGACACTTCTTTTTGAGCAACTCGGAGCTTTCGATTTGGTAGTGCGTCGTCAGCGCGCCGATAACGATCGTGTCGTCTTGTTGGCCGATGCCGCTCAAAGCCGAAATCTTCGCTACATCGATCAGCAGTTTTGGCTGGGCAAGTCTCAGCTTGAGCAACGGCAACAGGCTCTGCCCGCCGGCCAAAATCTTCGCGTCCTCGCCGTAACTGGCGAGCGCGCGCACGGCCTCGTCTAAAGTCTGCGGCGCTAGATAATCGAAGGCGGCCGGGATCATCGACGTCTTCCCGCCATGGCCGGCTTTTTTTCCCGGCACAGGCGCCAAATCTTCTGCGGCGTGAGTGGCATGTCGATATGGGTAACGCCGAAGGGCGCGAGCGCGTCCACCACCGCGCCCACCACGGCCGGCGTGGAGCCGATGGTTCCCGCCTCGCCGATGCCTTTGACCCCCAGGGGATTCACCGGGGTCGGGGTTTCGGTGCGCGCGAGCTGGAAGCGCGGTAAGTTTGCGGCGCGCGGCACCGCGTAATCCATCAAGCTCCCAGTCAGGAGT
>VBKX01000013.1:0-1006 GCA_005879435.1 Deltaproteobacteria bacterium | reverse complement strand
ACCGCGCCCACCACGGCCGGCGTGGAGCCGATGGTTCCCGCCTCGCCGATGCCTTTGACCCCCAGGGGATTCACCGGGGTCGGGGTTTCGGTGCGCGCGAGCTGAAAGCGCGGTAAGTTTGTCGCGCGCGGCACCGCGTAATCCATCAAGCTACCCGTCAGGAGCTGACCGTTTTCATCGTAGACCACTCCTTCGTAAAGCGCCTGCCCGAGACCCTGTGCGATGCCGCCTTGAACCTGTCCATCGACCAGCAATGGGTTAATCACTTTGCCGCAGTCGTCCACCGCGACATATTTTTTGATCTCCACGTTGCCCGTCTCGGGCTCGACTTCGACGACGCAAACGTGCGTGCCGAAAGGAAAAGTAAAATTGGCCGGTTCAAACGTCGACTCCGCGGACAGACTTGATGCCGATCCCTTGGGTAGGTTTTTCGCCGCTTGCCCCGCGATCTGTTGAATCGTGAGCGCCCTTCGCGGCACGCCTTTGACGGCAAACCGTCCATCGGAAAAAACCAGATCATCGGCATCGACTTCCAAAAGATGCGAAGCCAAGTCGCGCGCTTTTTCCCGAACCTTTTCCGCCGCCTGGTAAACGGCGACGCCGCCGACCGCGGTCGCCCGGCTGCCGAACGTGCCCATTCCCTTGGCGACGATCTTGGTGTCGCCATGGATCACGTCGACGTCATCCATTGGGACTCCGAGTTCATCGGCGACGATCTGAGCGAAGGAAGTCTTCTGTCCTTGGCCGTGCGGTGAGGCGCCCGAGAAAACTTTTACTGACCCGGCCGGATCGACCTCGACTTTGCCGTACTCCCAAAATCCCGGTCCCATGGCGCAGATCTCAACGTAGGTCGATACGCCGATGCCCAGATATCTGCCGCGACGGCGCAGCTGTTTTTGCTCCCGGCGAAGTTTGTCGTAACCGGCGAGTTTCAGGGCCTTATCAAGCGCCGCCTGATAGTTGCCGCTATCGTAAGCGAGACCGGTCGCGGTCTTGAAGGGAAATT
>VBKX01000203.1 GCA_005879435.1 Deltaproteobacteria bacterium | reverse complement strand
CTCGGGCCGCGAACTTTTCCTCTGTCCCGAATTCAGAAAAGTGCGAGCTGCCGGGGTCTGTCGTCGAAGACGGAACGACCGTCGAGTGAGGGAGAGATCGCCTTTTCGTGGGCAATAATCGCGTCGAAATTGGCCTCGGGTTCGAGGCGGGTTTCGATTGCCCGAACGAATCGTTCGAGGCGCCGAAAGCCCTCGAGTTTGTCCTTGTCGCCGAGCTTTGCTCCGTCGAGTGAGGTTCGGAGGCAGTTAAGGGATTCGTCATACGTCTTTAATGGGACCGGAAATGGGTGGCCATCTTTACCGCCGTGCGCGAATGAAAACCGCGCGGGATCGACAAAACGGCTCGGCGCGCCGTGGACAACTTCGGCAATCAAGGCAAGCGACTGAAGAGTGCGTGGACCGAGCTTCTCCAAGAGCAGAAATTCGGCGAACTGATGCAGATCGCGTTCGTACGCGACAGCGAGCACGGCACCGAGACGCTTGAGGTCGATGTTCTCCGCAAGGACTTCATGATGGCGCGGCAGGCGCAGGTGGCGTGCAGTTTTTAAAGTCGTCTCTGGATTTTCGTGAGCGATGTCGAGCAGCGCGGTTTGCGCCGGCTTGGCCTGAGCATCCACGAGGTTCATGATCGTGCCCTGATTCTCGCCGACTATTGCGGTGTGCGGCTCGGCGACGAAATCGCGCACGGCGGCGGAGTGCCAGTGATACCGACGAGCCATTCCGCTCCGATCGTTCAAGCCCTGCTGTACGACGGCCCACTCGCCTTTCGAAGTCACGATGAAACTATGGAGGTAGATCTGAAATCCGTCGGCGATTGCATTATTGTCGATGCGCGCGGTCAGCCGGCTGTTGCGGACCAAGGCTTCGCCATCGAACCCGCGACGCTCGGCGATCGAGCGCAATTCCTGCGGCGTGTTTCGTGAAAACCTGCCGCGGCCGCCGCAGATGTAAATGCCCAATTCATCGGCTCGCGGCGTAAGGCCGCGCTTGAGGGCTCCCATGACCGATGTGGTGATGCCCGAAGAGTGCCAGTCCATTCCCATCACCGCGCCCAGCGCCTGGAACCAGAAGGGATCGCTCAGCCGCGAGAGGAAGACGGAAGTGCCGTAGGTCCGGACGATGGCTTCGGTGATGGCCGTCCCCAGTTTGGTCATCCGCTCGGCAAGCCATTGCGGCACGTGGCCGCCGTGAAGCGGAAGGTCTGCGACGCCGGAACGTTTCATGCGGTGATTGTAACCAAATATTTACCATGAAGCGATTCAGGCAGGATTATTTTCAACGCTGTCGGTATAGAAAACTGCGCCTTCTGTGTCTACTTACGGTTTTGCATCTTGCCCAAATCACCTGTTTGGATTACGGATTTCCTGTGCTAGTCTTTCAGCAGAGGCGCCAGGACGGTGACGGTGGAAAGGAAAGCGCAGAGCAGCGAGAGGGAATCCTACAAGACCATTTCAACCGCGTACAGCGGAAAACTTCATAGCGTATTCTCCACGAGCTTGCTTAACGCCAAACTGGCGATAAAAGAGAGACCATGCCGGCATACGAAATCTACTTTCATTGCGCTGATTGCGGCAACGAGCATCCGCTACTCGTGAAAATTTATCTCGAGGACGGCCCGGACCATAAGCAAAGCATAGCCGAATCCTTCCGCACACGGCCCATTCCTCCCCAGGTTCTGGCTATCAAAGGCCGCAATGCTCTATGCCTTAAGACGGGAAGGAAGTCTAAGCTAGAAAATGATGAGCAAATTCTCTTGGTGCCGTCTTCGCATTTTCCACCATGACGCGATCGACTGACAGATTCGTGTTTTCGACGCTGTGCGGTCGTGGATCGTGGGAAAGGAAGCGGTTTAAGCACGGCCGGCTACCGAGGAAAATTCCAGGCGCCGCCTGCCGCGAGATCGCGTAGGACGGCGGCTGGAACGCTAGCCGATCAGAAGATAAACCCGTTGAGTCAGTGCCGACATCGCCTCGGCACTTAGTAAATAATCGAGCCTCGCTCTATCTGATCTTTGCGGCGTTCATACTCGCGACGGCTGATTCGCTCACGGCGATAGTCATCTTCGAGCCTGTCCATCTGTCGCTTTGCGTTAATCTCGTAGCCGGCCCCAGTCGCCAAAGCGCCGGTCGCGGCTCCCGCGGCAAATTCGCAGCCAGCCAGAGCCAGACTGCCCAACAATAACAATGTCGCAATCGTTCTCATGACGTTATCCTCCTCTCTAAACTTCCTAGAATAGGGTTTGAGCAACCGTCATACCAGGAACAAAAGCGGCCAAATCTCGCTGAGTTAGAGAATTTAGGGAAACGCGCGCTAGGTAATTAAGCGGATCTGCCGGTAGAAATTACCCAACCATCACAATCTTGGTGTATTTAATAAGAAGACGGGATATTTAGCTTTACTCGTTGACGTCTAAGCTTCTCAGCGTATGACATCAAACACGGCGAGCCTATTTGATTGTAAAACTCTAGATCGGGTGATATTCGCATTTCAGATTTCCTTGAGAGGATAAACAATGAAAACGCGAATCAAACATGTCGCCATCTGCACTGAAAACTACGATCGGATGGCGGAGTTCTACAAAACCATCTTTGGTATGAAGAAAATCACCAACGGCATGACCGACGCGACGGGAAATTATAATCCGGAGCGAGGACATATCAGCGACGGACTCATCGGCTACGCGCTGCTTCAACGGCAACCGGGCATCAGCGCTGGCCTCGACCACTTTGGATTTGAAGTAAATGACGTGGCGGCCGTACTTGAGAAGCTGGCGGAAAAGTATCCGGACGTTTTGGTGTCAAAGACGCTGGACTACGTCCCCTTTGCCGGCATCAGAGCTCACGATCCGACCGGCAATCAGTTCGATATC
>VBKX01000202.1 GCA_005879435.1 Deltaproteobacteria bacterium | reverse complement strand
TTGCGAAACGAAGCGGCGCGTTCTTGGCCATCGTCAACCGCGATCCGACGCCGCTCGACGATCTGGCGGATTTTGTTCATAATGGCGCCATCGGAGAGTTTTTTCAGCGGCTCATGCCTTTGGTTCACGCCGTTTCGAACTGATGCCGTATCCCGAGCACGTGCTCGTCCCTATCCTTTGACCAGGTTAACTATGCAGCTCATGCGTTTGGCCGATGCGCCGCTGGATCGACGCGATCGAGTCTTTGAATATTCCAAGCCTCGCGCCGTGGCCGGAGCGTTGCTGCTCAGTGGAATTGCGTTTGGTGTGACCCTATTCGGTTGGCTAAAAGGCCTCTGGCTTGCCTACTATGTCGCGGCTGTCATCGTCATCTATCTATTGATCTTACAGAAGCTCTTCACCGCCCGATTTCGACCGACCAATTGGCTCGTGCGCATGACCGCCGACGGACTTTTTATAAAATTTCGATCGTATTTGAACCACGGGTTTCCCGACGAAGACCTCACCGTCGTCTTCATCCCCTACTCTGATATTCGCTCGGCAAAGCTTATAAAAGAACGGCAAGAGCTGCCGGACCGCGATCAGGCAAATCGAAAAGCCTCGACCGTGAGAACGCGCCGTTTTGTCGAACTGGAGCTCGCCGACAATATGGACCGGTTGGCTGCCGCGCTCACCAATGAATCCAAACGTGTATTCGCTAAACCCAATCAAGGCGGCGCTGCTGTCTCAGCCCGATATCAACACCTGCCTTTGAGACTCTCATCGCCCAATACCGTGAGAATCGAATGGGGCGTCGTGCCGGCCGCGCGAAATCTTCTGGACGCGCTCACGCGCCATACGCTTGTCCGGCCCGCCAGTAACACGGCAAAGGATTTTGCCCATCTCGAAGGCCTCCAACGCAAAGAGCAGGAAGCGCGCTTACTGGAATTAGCCGAATCCGGCGATAGGATCGGCGCGGTGGCGCTGGCGCGTCAACTCTACGCTTACGATCTAACTACGGCGAAGGAGTTTATCGATTCATTGATCCGAAAATAGCCGCAGGCGATTTGATGCAATCGAAAATCGAAACGATTCTCAACTTTTGGTTCGGCGCCAATTCGGACGACACAGAAGTCGCTAGGTCGCAGGCAAAGCTTTGGTGGGGCAAAGACAAAGAGATCGACGATGAAATCGGGCGACGATTCGAAGACACTGTGCGAGCTGCGGTGGCGGGAGAATTAAACGATTGGCTGACGACGGCGCGCGGACAATTGGCATTGATCATCGTAACGGATCAATTCCCGCGCAATATTTACCGCGAAACGGCGCGGGCGTTTTCTTCGGACATTAAAGCGCTGGCGTGGTGTCTGTACGGTCTCGACCGCCGCGCCGATCGCGAGCTTCGACCGGTTGAAAGAGTCTTCTTCTATCTCCCCCTCGAACATGCGGAGTCGCGCGAACATCAACGACGATCGGTTGAATGTTTTTCAAATTTATTTGCCATCGTGCCGGCGCCGCAGAAAGGTATCTTCGAGGAATATCTAAACTATGCAATCCGCCATCGCGATGTTATCGAGCGCTTCGGCCGATTTCCCCACCGCAATAAAATTCTCGGTCGGGATTCCACCCCCGAGGAACTGGCGTTTCTCTTGGAAGCCGCATCGACCTTCTAACGTAGGGGCGCGATTTATCGCGCCCGCTTGGATGCCGCGCACTCGACGTTACGCCGGTCGAGGCAAAATCTTTCGCGCACCGGGCCTTGCCGCATGAGTCATGGCCGCGACACCGTCGTCAAGTGAATAAACTTTTTCAATCAGAGGCGTCACCGCAATTTGCTTCACGGCCAGCGCCGCAAGCGCGTCTGAGAACG
>VBKX01000201.1:3242-5905 GCA_005879435.1 Deltaproteobacteria bacterium | reverse complement strand
TCCAGTTTTTTTATCGCAGCCCAACATGTATGGAAGCGTGCTGCCATTGAGGACCGCCGAAATATTTATGATCGCTTCGACCCAGTCGGCGCTGGATCCCCAGCCCCAATAATCCTCGGCGAGTAGGCGCTGTAGCCGCAAACCGGTATGTCCTCCCGCGCTATGCCCGACTAAAATGACCGGGTTTTCGGCCGACCAATTCTTGACCAGCGCCTTGTTCGAGTGATCGTCCGAGAATTGCCGGTGTTTGGCGCTTTCACTATGTGCTTTTCCGTAGTCTACTTTCGTCCCTCTAATTTGCGCGGCGACCTCGCAAGCGCGATCATGAAACGAGCTGATCGGGCCGCAGCTGGCTTCATGGACATTGAATCCGCCCGTGTCTAATTTTAACGCGTAACCCCAGTATGGAAATCCGCCCATCTCAGAAGGTCCCCACCCCAATAGACCGTGAACGAACACGATATTTCGTGATTTCATAGCTGACCTCGGATGTTAAATGGCGCGCGCGTAGTTGCGCTTGGCAATGACAGATTCCACTACCCGTCTCCCAAGGACGCTAGTCAATTTCCGTTGGTCTCGTCAATATAAAATTATCACGCCGTCGGCGGAGAACCCGCGGGCTTCGAGACAGGGATGAGGTTGAAATACTTGTCGACGTCGAGATGAATAATGCCGGATCGCGGATCGCGCAACGGCAGGCGATAAACAGCCGCGAGTGAGCGGAAGAACCGGCGATCGATGGCACATTCCCGCCGCTTTAGTTTTGTGCTTGACGCCTGTCCATGATCTAACCTAGTTTCGCAGGCGGAGGATAAAACTATGCGTTGGCCCAGGGTGTGGCTGGCACCGGCCTTGATCATCATCGGCAGCCTAACGCTTTCACTGGCCGATGCCCGCATCGTTGTCGGCGTGTCGACGGTGAACGTGGCGTTCCTGCCGATCTATCTCACTCAAGATAAGGGCTTCTTCAAGGACGAGGGCTTGGACGTGCTCGTCGTGATGTTCAATGCCGGGGCGACGAATCTCCAGGCGGTCATCGGCGGCGACGTGCAGATCATGGCGGGTGGAGTGCCGGAAACGGTGCTCGCTCGGGCCGGCGGCGTCGACATCAAAAACTTCTGGGCGATCTCCAATCTCATGCCCTTTCAGATCTACGGCAGTCCTAAACTCAAGTCGCTGAAGGACGGCAAAGGGAAAAAGTTTGCGATCAGCCGCTTCGGTTCGCTGTCCGAATTTCTCACCCGCTCCGCTTTGCGCCAATCCGGCGTCGATCCCAAGGACGTTACTATGTTGCAGATCGGCGCAACACCGGCGCGCTTTACGACGCTGGCGACCGGCATCGTCGATGCGACGATTCTATGGTTCCCGGTGACCGAGCGCGCCAAGGCCATCGGCATGAACAAGCTCTTCGATCTCAAGGATCTCTATCCTAACTGGACCAACGTCGGGTTTGTCGCGCGCGAGACTTGGCTCGCCAAAGAAAAAGATCAAGCAGTAAAATTTTTGCGCGCCTATCAGAAAGGCGTGAAACACACGCGCGAGAACCGCGACGACGGCATTCGTACGCTCAGAAAATATGTCGGCCTCGATGCCGGCGAAGCTGCTGCCGGCTATGACGAATACCGCGACTCCTTTCCCCTCGACGGCCGGATCCTTGACGCCGGTATTACTGCGACCGTCGAGCAAGAGATCGAGACCGGTAGGCTCAAGGGGAAAATTTCTCTAAATGAGATGATCGATTACAACTTTATTAACTCGCTGGGAAAAAAGTAACTGATGCCTTGAACGGCGTGAACTATTTGCATGGTGTTGTCCCGGACTCGAATCCCGATAGCGATTATTTTTTGGAGGTGAGCGATGAAGCACAAGAGTTTGTGTCGTGCAGTTCTGGTTGCATCGGTCATAGTCGCGGGCGTGGAAGGCACTTGGCATTTCGGAACTGAAGCAGCCGCGCAAACTTCCGAGACACAGGCCCGCAACCTGCCGAGGTTCGAAGTGGACACCTCATGGCCGAAGGTGCCGGCCAAGTGGAGGCTCGGAGACGTATCGAGCATCGCCATCGACGCGCAGGGCAATGCCTGGGTGCTGCACCGTCCGCGCACGCTCAAAGCCGATCAGGCCGCGATGGCCGCGCCGCCGATCCTTGTCTTCGATCCTGCGGGTAATTTTATCAAGGCCTGGGGCGGGGCGGGCAGCGGTTACGAATGGATTGAGCGGGAACACGGCATCCATATCGATTACAAAGGCTTCATGTGGCTGGGCGGAAACAATTGCCCCGGGCTTAAGCTCCCAGGGCTCAAGCTGGTTGCCGATGATCAACTGTTAAAGTTTACCCAGGACGGCAAGTTCGTGCTGCAGATCGGTGGCAGCAACCAAAGCAAGGGCAACGCCGACACAAAGAACGTGCACCGCGCGGCGGACGTATGGGTCCATCCACAAACCAACGAAGCGTTCGTGGCGGATGGCTACGGCAATCACCGGGTCATCGTCTTCGATGCGGATACCGGCGCATTCAAACGGATGTGGGGCGCGTTTGCCAACAAACCGATGGATGACGACCACTGCGAGGATGTTCCGAAACCGAACTTCGCGGATGCTGTGGGTCCGCAGAATTTCAGCATCGTGCATGCCATCCGCGTGGCCAACGATGGGACGGTGTACGT
>VBKX01000201.1:0-3237 GCA_005879435.1 Deltaproteobacteria bacterium | reverse complement strand
CAAGACCGGCACGCCGTTCGCGCGCAATCTGGCGCTTTCGCCGGACGCGGAGCAGCAGTTTCTGTACGTCGGTAACGGTAAGGAAATCGCGATCGTCGATCGCAAGACGCTCGATATCGTGGGAAGCATCGAGGGCCCAGGCATGCTCGGCGGCGGTCACCAAAGCGCGACGGATGCGAAAGGTAACATTTACGTGGCTGCAACCGGCAATGGCATGCAGAAGCTCACGTTCAAAGGAATGTCGTCGTTGGCAAGCCGATAATCGAGACGGGCTGGAATTTGCGCTAATGCCGGGCTCCGTGAATGATTACGAAGCGAAATTTGGCTGTCGCAGATTGCGGGCGGCGTTAAGAAGAAGATCGTTGCATGAAAGCTATTGAACAAGAGCTGATAGCGACGGCCCTACCCTATTGGACAGCTGAGGCGACAATCGTTCGGCGATTTTTCAAGAGCAAGCCGACGCGCGAGGATCACATTTTTTGGCTCAAGGCGCAGCTATGGAAGGAGCTTCATCCGGTCGACGGCTATTTCACCGGGTTGCAAAGGGAGCTGAACAGTCTGGTGGCGAGTTTTCCGGAAATCGACAAAACCATCAACCGACACGAGTACCACTCGCTCCTCCAGCAACTCACGCAGGAGTTCAATCACTACGTGCTCATGGCCGATGTACTCGAATATCTTCTCGGCCATCCAGTTTCCGTCGCAGATACATTTCAACTGCCTCAGGAGAAAAAACTCGGCGATATACGTAGAAACTACGCGACCTCAGGGTCGGCCGTTGATAAAGCCGCGGTACTCGTCACGGAAGGGGGCGGCGCGCGGATGTTTCTCGAAGGAAGAAAGTTAAAAGGCGGCCGGCTCGAAAGAATGATCGCTAGCGCGATGGAAATCGTGTATCAGGACGAGAAAAACCACTATAAAGAGGCCGCGAGGGAAGCGGCGCGGGCCGTGCGGAACAAGCAAGATCTGGCGCGAATGAAGAAGGCGGTGCATGAAGTTAGTCTCCAACGAGTCTACATGCGCAATGAGATGTTCAAAGAACCGCTGACGAACCAGGAAATCGAGAGCGTCGTAGCGTCGCACACGCCAAACCGCAGTGATGCATTGAAAGTTGATCATGGCTAAGGCTATTTCCCTCATTACTTTAATCTTTGGATTGCTAAGCCATTCCTTTTCGATCGCCGCCGCGCCGAAGATTGTCCTCGCTCACGGCGCGCTCAACGCGCGCATCGCGCCGCTGTGGATTGCCCATGAACAAAAGTTCTTTTCCAAGTACGGCGTCGACTCGACGGTCATTCTGGTTCGCCAGATTCAAATCATGGTCAGTGGTCTTGGCACCGGAGAGATCGACATTGCGTTGACTTCAGGGAGTACGTTGCTAGGCGCGGCCGCCGGTGGGCTCGACGCCAAGATCGTCGCCGCCCTCAACGCCAAAGTCACCTATGATTTAGTGGCAGCGCCGGGAATAAAATCTCCCAAGGATTTGCGCGGCAAGCGCTTTGGCATTCAAGCTTTCGGCGGCGGACTGTGGATGGGCGCGATGCTCGGCCTGGAGCACTTAGGGCTCGATCCGCAGCGCGACAATATTAATATCCTTCAGATCGGCGATCAGTCGGTGATCGCGCAGGCGATCGAGGCCGGAAGCATCGATGCCGCCGCTCTCGATGGGGTCTTTAGCCGCAAGCTCAAGCAAAAGGGATTCAACATGCTGGCTGAGTTCAGCCAAGCCAATATTCCTACGATCGGTCTCGGCCTCGTCGCCAAGAACGGTTTCATTCGCGAGCGCCAAGACGCGCTCGAAGGAGTTGTCAAAGGACTGAGCGAATCCGTCGCGTTTATTTTAAGTCCCAAGTACAAACCGGTCGTTCTCAAAACAATTATGCAACACCTGAGGATACGCGATCCCGCCACGGCGGAAGAAGGCTATCAGGATCTAATCACGGGGCTCGACAGAAAACTCTTGCCGTCTATCGATGGCCTGCGCAATACGCAGCGCCTGCTCAAGCCGCGCAATCCCAAGTTGGAAACCATAAAAGTTGAAGAGCTGATCGATGACAGGATAATTAGAAAACTTGACGACAGTGGATTTATCGCTCGCCTACAAGCAGCGTACGGCATCAAATAAACAAAATAAATGCAGGGAAGGCGTTCATCGTATTTCGCTTGGAAATGAACGCTGGAGATCATGACCGAGAATGGTGCTTAACAATCGTCGTGTTTTGGATGGGCAACTTATGGGTAGCACCGTTTGCGTTGAGGATTCTTTACAACCCGAATTGATGTCCCGTTATTGTGACATCGGCCCCTATAGTTTACTGTGCAATTGACGAGGCTAGCATTTCGACTCTTACTTTTGCCGCCGACGAGGGTGCTCGATGAAGGTTAGAGTGTTTTTCTTTCTTGCGATTGTGTTTGCTCTCTGTCTTACGGCTTCGGCTGCGCATGCCGATTTGCAGGAGGATGTAGACCGAGCGGTAGAAATCATCGAACGCTTCCAGGAGATACCCGAGAAAGCGATTCCGCAGGCGGTCCTACGCGACGCGAAGGGCCTGGCGATTATCACGGTCGCCAAAGCCGGGTTCGTTGTAAGCGGCCGTGGTGGGACCGGAATTGTCATCGCGCGCACCGAGAAAGGCTGGAGCGGTCCTTCGGCCATAGGTACCGGGGGGATAGGGGTCGGTTTCCAAGCCGGTGTGCAGGTCTCTGAGTACGTGTTCATTCTCAATACCCAAGAGGCCATAAACGCGTTCTCTAAAGGCAGCAACATTACTCTCGGGGGCAACCTCAGCGCGGCGATCGGTCCCATCGGACGATCCGCCGAGGCCGGGGTGACGCCGCAGGCGGCGATTTACACGTACAGCCGCAGCCAAGGAATTTTTGCCGGCGTTTCGCTGGAGGGTGCGGTGATCGCGACCCGGTATGAAGCGAACGAGCAATTTTATGGTAAAGCCGCCTTTCCGGCGGATATCTTATCAGGCAGTGTAAAGCCGCCGGCTGGCGCACAAAAGTTGCTCGACGTTTTGTCGAAATACTGAGCGCCGTCCGCGCCGGTAAATTGCCAGGCCAACAAATTGATGTCTCTCTCGGGGATGGTTGAAATCTCTCGCCTTCAGGCAAGGTGAAAGTTCGTCATGCCGGCCCTTCGACGGTGCTGCTATGTGGATGTCAAGCCAATAACCCGCGAAGGCTCTTAGTTCTCCTATGACTTTTTTTCCTTACCCACCCAAGAGAGACTCG
>VBKX01000198.1 GCA_005879435.1 Deltaproteobacteria bacterium | reverse complement strand
GGCCCCCAGTCCCAGAACGAACGCGGGCAGCGCGCTGATCTGCTCGCTTCCAGGGCGCGCTCGCCAATGGCCAGGATCGCTAGACCCGGCGGCAACATCAGCCCCTTCTGTGCGCCGGCGAGAGCGACATCCACTTGCCAATCGTCGAAGCGAAAGTCGATGGAGCCCACCGAGCTGACCGAGTCCACCAAGAAAAGCGCCGGATGTCGCACATGGTCGAGTGCCTGGCGAATCGCGGCAATATCGCTGGTGACGCCCGTCGAGGTCTCATTGTGAACCACAAGCACGGCTTTGATGTCGTGTTTGATGTCATTCTGGAGCCGCTCTTCGATCCGCGCGGCGGAAACACCGGTGCCGTAGGGAAATTCCAGCAGTTCTACTTGGACGCCGAACGATTCGGCGGTTCGGCAGAAAAGCGTGCTGAAGTGACCGTTCACACAGCCCAACACTCGATCACCCGGTGACAGCGTGTTAACAATACAGGCCTCCCACGCCGCCGTGCCAGAGCCCGGAAATACAGCTATGCGTCCTTCGGAGGTTTTGAAAACGCCCTTTAAACCCTCGAGCACGTCCCTTAACAGTGCGGCAAACTCCGGTCCCCGATGATCGATCAGGGGCCGCGACATCGCTCGAACGATTCTTTCGGGAACCAAGGTCGGACCGGGAATTTGCAGAAACGGGCGGCCGGAAATTCCTGGTACTTTACTTTGTGAAGCCATTCACACTCCCGCTCGTTCCCTAGAAATGTTTCAGCTCCATGTCGCCGCGACATCAACTGCATTGCCGCGAATAAAAAACGTGCGTGAGCGTAGCTTTGATCAACCGGCCAAGTCAAGCAGTATAAACCACCTGGCTAGCTCGGTTGACACTGCACATTGCACATGGATAAATACCGCTGCAAAGTGAGCGATCATCACATGACGGAGCGCGCACAGGCTACTTTGAACCCGGCGCAAAACGATCTTGAATGTGTCATTCAGGTCGAAGGCGTTTCTAAGGTCTTTCACACGCCCAGCCAGACCAATCTCGAGGCGCTCACCGACATCAAATTGGACGTCCGCCCCGGCGAGTTTGTCACCGTGGTCGGTCCGAGCGGTTGCGGCAAATCGACCTTGCTCAAACTGATCGCCGGCTTTTTCCCGTGTTCGGCGGGCCGGATACTCTTTCAAGGCGAAGAGGTACGCGGCCTCAATACTCGAGTCGGGTACGTGCCCCAGGAGAGTAAGCTCTTTCCCTGGCTCACCGTCGAGGAAAACGTCGGCTTTGGCCTCGACTCCAAACGTTTTTCGCGCGCGGACCGGGAGCGCCAGGTCAGCCAATTTATCACCCTCGCGGGTCTCGCCGGTTTTGAAAAATATTATCCATCCCAGTTGTCGGGCGGCATGAGCAAGCGCGCTTCCATCGTTCGCGCGTTGGCCTACGAGCCGCCCGTCATTTTGATGGACGAGTCGTTCGGTCCTTTGGACGCTCAAACCCGTATGGTGCTGCAGGACGCTTTGTCACCCACGACCTCGTCGAAGCGGTAGCGCTCGCTGATCGAGTGGTCGTCATGACTCACCGCCCCGGCAAAATTAAAGACGTCATTCAGGTGCCGATGACCCGGCCGCGAAATATTTTTGAGATCCATCGTCAAGATGGTTTCGATGAGGCCTACGGCCGCCTATGGAATATTTTTCGGCATGAGCTCAACATCGGCGCGCATCAGTAAAGAAACCTATATGTCCGATAAAGTAAGCCGAGAACCATCCCGCACCGCACCGGGCGCAATCACAGCGGCCGCGTCCGGAGCCGCTGCTCGATCCATGGGCGCCATCAGCGTCACGCTGATTCGCTTCGCCATCGTCATCGGTTTTTTTGCGCTCTGGGAAATCGCTTCGGGACGCTGGATCGAGCCCTTTCTGATCAGCAGCCCCAGCCGAATTTTCACCTCCCTGATCAGCGGCTTTCGCGAAGGTGATCTTCTCCAACATAGCTGGGTTACCCTCATCGAGATCGCCATCGGGTTTCCCATCGGCGCGATTGCCGGCATCGGCCTTGGTTCAACGGCATTCCGCGCACTGCGCTGCCGCCGCTTTTCATCGTCTGGTTGGGCATCGGCGTGTGGTCCAAAGTCGGCGTGGTTTTTTTGCTGACCTTCTTTCTTAATTTCTTCAACACCTACACGGGTATGCGACAGATGGATCAGGAGTACGTCGATCTGGCGAACCTGATGGGCGTGAAGGGCTGGAAGCTCACCTTCAAAGTGATCTTCCCGGCGATCTCGCCGTATGTATTTACCGGTATTCGTACGAGCATACCCTTCGCGGTCATCGGCGCCATCGTCGGCGAGTTCGTCGCCGCCACCGAAGGAGTCGGCTTTTTCATCCGCATGTCGGCGGGTATCTTTAGAACAGCCGACGTCTTTGTCGGTATCATCGTTCTTATGATCATGGTGATCATCATGGATAAAATCGCCGCGATCATCGAAAAGCGGGCGCTGCGCTGGCAAACGCAAACCGAGCACATTCAAATCCAAGCCTAAAGGAAAGGAGACTCTGCCATGCAAAAACAAGCAGGACTCGCTGTGAGAATCATTGCTCTGGCCACGTTGATACTCCTCACGGGGACAATGGATAAGACCCATGCTCAACAAAAGGAACTCCCCGAGGTGACCCTATTGACCGCCGTGCCCAACTTTGCTTTCGCAGCGATCTGGGTTGCCGAGCAGCTGAAATATTTCGAGCAGGAAGGCGTGCGGGTCAAGATCACGCCGGCGCCCAGCGGCTCGGTCTGCTTGAACGCGGTGGTCGGGCGCTCGACCAATTTTTGCGCTTCCACGTCAGAGGGACTCGTCCTGGCGAAAGTCGAAGGCGCGCCCGCGATGGCGATTCAAGCGCACAACCGCGCGATGACGTTGAGCGTCGTCCTGCGCAAGGCAGTCGTCGATAAGCTCGGGGTAACACGTGAAAGCCCCATTGGCGCGCGACTGAAAGCGCTGACACAATTGGGCACCATCGGCGCCACCGGACCGGGCGCGGCCTCAGAGCAGATTTTTAAATTCCTGGTGAAAAAAGCTGGCGCGGGCGGCACCGTACTCAAGTTCGTTTACATCGGCGCACCCGAACTTCCCCCCTCACTGATGAACAACGTGATCGACGCTTACGCGCTCTCTCCTCCTTCCGCTGAAATCACAGAGCCCAGCGGCAAAGGATACGTGCTGATCCCACTGGGAAAAGGAGAGATTCCGGAATTGACCGACTACCCTTACGAGGTCCTGATGGTCCGCCCGGACTACGTCGAAGCGAACCCGAAGATCGCCATGGCGGTGTCGCGGGCGATATCAAGGGGCGGCGCGCTTTTTCATAGCAAACCCGAAGAGGCGAAGGCGGCGCTGCGCAGTCACCGGCTCTCGGTTAAGTTGGAAAACGACGTCTTCGAGCTCTCACATAATATGGTCGCCGGCGCCATGCCGCGCTGGGGAACCATGAGCGCAGAGGGATGGCAAAAGGTCATAAACTTTTCAACCGGCGCGGGCATCGTCGAAGATCTGTCCCAAGCCCCATCGAATAAAGAGGGGGTTCTTTGGACGAATAAATACGTCGGCAAACCTTAGGGGGTTAGCGAGGACGCGCGGAATGTCGCGCGCATGAGGAGACTGTGTCGCAATGTCATCCTGAGGCTATAGCCGAAGGATCTCGTCTTCGTAAGCAACAGGAAATGCGAGATTCTTCGCTGACACTCAGAATGACATTTGTGTGAGTTTTGCTTTTGCGACACAGTCTCGAGGTGGAGAAGAGATGGAAAGAAGTTGCATGAGATGAAGGCAAATAAGAAGCGTAAACAAAATCTTTGTGGCGTGTTTTTCCTTCTTGCGCTGATCGTTCTAACGCTGCTACCGCATAAGAGCGAAGCGCAACAGAAAGATCTCGGCGAGGTCAACATTCTGACCGCCGTATCGAACATGGCCTTCTCCGCCCTATGGGTCGCCGAGCAATTGAAATATTTCGAGCAGGAAGGCGTCCGCGCCAAGATCACGCCTGCAGGGGGCGGCGCGCCGTGCCAGAACGCCGTAGTCGGCCGCTCGGCGCAACTTTTGCGCCTCGAGTTCAGAAGGACTCGTTCTGGCGCAAATCGAAGGAGCGCCTTTGATCGCAATTCAAGCGCATAACCGCAACTTGACGCTCAGCATCGCCGTGCGCAAAGCGATCACGGACAAATTCAAAGTCACGCGTCAGAGCCCGCTCAACGATCGCATCAAAGTATTGACGGAGCTCGGAACCATCGGCGCCACTAGCCCCGGCGCGGTCTCCGAGCAGATTTTCAAGTTTCTCGTGCCGAAAGTGAAGGGCGATCCGGGGAAACTCAAATTCGCCTACCTGGGCGGCACCGAACTGCCCGCGGCGCTGATGAACAACGTGATCGATGCCTTGGCGCAGTCGCCGCCGTCCGCGGAAGTTACCGAGGCGGCGGGCAAGGGTTACGTTTTGCTTCCGCTAGGTCTCGGCGAGGTCGCGGAACTGACGAATTACCCTTACGAAGTTTTGATGGCGCGACCGGACTGGGCCGATCAGAATGCCGCGCTTGCAACCGCGACGTCACGCGCCATCTCGCGCGCCGGCGCGCTGTATCATTCGAACCCAAGCGCGTTCAAAGCCGCGCTGCGCGCGCATCGTTTCT
>VBKX01000193.1 GCA_005879435.1 Deltaproteobacteria bacterium | reverse complement strand
AGATAGGCAAGCCAAGGACTATCTCGTCAATCGCTTCGTCGCCGAGCTGGAAAAAGAAGACTTCCTAGCCAAAGTGTTTGGCGGCAAGTAGGATTTTCGTATATCGCCGCCGGATCTCAAGCGGGATTACGGCAGAGATTCTCGCATCGCGTCCGATTATTGCGCTTTCCACCCGAGATCCTCGGGCGTGAAGCGGGAATATTTGTCGATTTCTTCTTTAACCAATTTGTTTAGATCTGCGGCGGAAGTACGGAGATCGACGTTGTAACCGCGGGACTTCAAGTTTTCCTTGAGCTTGGGGTCGTCCACGGTTTTTCTGATTGCGTCCGTGAGAATCTTTGCGGTTGCGTCAAGCAAACCTTTTGGCGCTAAAAACGCGACGCTTGCGAGCAGGTTAACCTGGGGATATCCCTGCTTGGCGAAGGTCGACACGTCGGGGAGCACCACTGACTCGACATCAACGGCGAGGCCGATGAGCTTGCCGGCTTTGATGTGCGGCTGCGCGGCGACGTCCGACGCCATGGCGAAGTTCACATGGCCGCCTAGCAGATTGGTAATCGTCTGCGCTGAGCCGGCTTCAACAACTCAACTTCCAACGTGAGACTGGTCCCTGCAGGGCCGACAGCAACGATAAGGTCGCCGGGTTTTTTCTGCGCTTGTGCGACGAGGTCCTTAAGCGTCTTGATCTCCGCGTCAGCGCGGCCGAGGATGATTACCGCGGCGTAACCTTGCAAGATCGCGAGGGGCTGAAAATCGCGCAGCAAATTCGCCGGAGCCTTCGGATTGGCCACGGTCATCGTGGCCACTTGGCCGAGCAGTGAGCCCAACAACGTGTAGCCGTCCTTGCGCGCAGCCGCTACTTTTTCGGCGGCGATGGCGCCGGCACCGGCAGTTTGATTGGCCACGTTTACCTGTGTCTTTAAATTTTTCGCAAGATCGTCGGCGATGAGGCGAAATACCAGATCGACGCCGCCGCCCGGGCTCGACGACACGACGAGCTCGATCGGCTTGTTTGGAAAACCTTGGCTGTAGAGAATCGGGCTCGATCCGAACACGGCCCAAGCGACGACTATTAACTTCAATATCATGGAACCTCCCAAACGTTTGTGGAGCTTATCTCGAAAGATCCGCCGTCACTGTTCTTCCAGTTTTTCAATGATATCGTGACCCAGTCGCCGCCGCGTGAGCAGCGGGCTCAACAACATAAGCGCCGCCGCGCCCATGAAGAATGCCGCGATCGGACGTTGAAAAAAAATGCCGACGTGCCCCTTGGACATGATCATCGAACGCCGGATGGCGGTTTCCAATAGCGGCCCGATCACCAATCCCAGTACCATTGGCGCGGGCTCATAGGCAAATTTTTTCATCAGATATCCGACCACGCCGAAAATAATCATGATCACGACGTCGCCCGTATTACCCGACGTGGTGTAGGCGCCGATGATGCCAAACAAAATGATCAACGGAAAGAGAAAAAAGTAGGGAACCTGGAGCACTTTGATCCACAGGCCGATCAGCGGCAGATTGAGAATGAGCAGCAACACATTGCCGATGACCATGCTGCCGAGAACGCCCCAAAATACTTCCGGCGAGTTTTTAATGAACAACGGTCCGGGCGCCAGGCCGTGGATCAGCAGCGCGCCGAAGATCAAAGATGTGACCGAGCCGGTCGGCAAGCCCAAGCTGAGAAGCGGGATCCAGCCGCTGCAGCTCGCCGCATTATTCGCCGTCTCGGGCGCCGCCACGCCTTCAATCGCGCCGCGGCCGAATTTTTCCGGATGCTTAGAAATCTTTTTTTCAACCGCATAGGCGGCGAAGGTGGCGATCACGACATTCAACCCGGGGATTGCGCCGACCAAAAAGCCCAGAATAGTGCCGCGCGTGATCGGCAGGGCGGAATCTTTCCAATCCTGCAGTGTCGGCAGTAGGCCCTTTATGGTTTTTTGAAAAACTTCTCCCGCTTGCGTCCGCAGATTGACCAAGACCTCGGAAACTCCAAAGAGACCGATCACGACGGGAGTCAAGCCAACGCCGTCGCGCAGCACCAGAATATCGAACGTGAAGCGCGGCTGGCCGGTGACGGGATCGAGGCCGACGCTGGCGAGCAGGCTGCCGAAGAGCGCCATCAGCAGCGCTTTGTCCATCGGACCGTGCGCCAGATAAACCAGCGCGGTCAAACCGAAAAGCATGAGGCCGGCATACTCCGGTGGGCCGAAATGAAGGCCAAATTCCGCGAGCGCCGGCGCTAAATACGCCAAGCCAAAAATCGAGATCGTGCCACCGATGAAGGATCCGAAAGCGGCGATGCCAAGCGCCGGACCCGCGCGACCCTGGCGCGCCATGGCGTAGCCGTCCAGACAGGTGATGACCGAAGAAGCTTCGCCCGGAATATTGACGAGAATCGACGTCGTGGAGCCGCCATACTGAGCGCCGTAGGTAATGCCGAACAACATAATCAAATAGGCTAGAGGCGGCGCGTGCAAAGCCAGCGGCAAGAGTAAAGCGATGGCTCCGGCGGGACCGAGTCCGGGCAGCACGCCGACCAAGGTGCCGAGCAGTACGCCGACGAATCCATATAGTAGATTGAGCGGCGAAGCGGCGGTGAGAATACCCTGAGCTAACGAGTGCAGCGTGTCCATCGGTCGTGTATCAAATGAGCCAGCTAAGCAAGCCTCTCGGTAACTCGGCTTTTAACAGCACGTCAAAAAAGAAATGAGACGTCAGCGCCACCGCAGCCGCAAAACTTAGAGTCACGGGCCAGCGGCGCGCAGCGATGACTTTTAAATAGAAAGCGACAAGCAGAAACGTGCAGAAAAAAAATCCGAGAAGGTCGAGCAAGAATGCGTAAGCCATCATGCCAGCAATGACGTAAAGTACGAGTTTCGCTTCGCCGGCGATGCCTAGTTCAGAATTATTATCGGGCGAACTCTTTCGAATACTATTGACCAAGCGAAAAGCGGCGATCAGTCCTATGGCGATGGCGGCGATGAAAGGAAAAAACCCTGGCCCGGGCCGATTGCCCGTGCTTAGCCCGAGCCGATACGATTCAATGGATAAGTAGAACGAGAGCAGCAGCCAAAAGCTGCAGATGATGATTTCTCTTTTCACGAGCGCGCTTGATTAGTAGGAGTATTCTTTGATGAAGTCGGCGGCGCGCTCGCCGATCATCATGCTGGTAAGGTTGGTGTTAGCGTGGGCGACCGTCGGCATGATCGACGCGTCGCCGATCCAGAGATTTTCCATGCCGTGCACGCGCAGGTGCTGGTCGACAACGGCCATGGGGTCGGACGCGGGTCCCATCTTACAGGTGCCGACGCCGTGAAAATAGCTGGTGTAAGTGGAGCGGGCGAACTTGGTCCAATCTTCATCCGGACTCGGCGAAAATAACTCGCCGCAGAAACTATCCATCGGTTCGGTGGCGGCAAGCTGCTGGACGAATTTCATCGCCGAGACCATCGCCTGAATGTCTTTGGGGTGCTCCAACATGCGCGGATCGATAATCGGCAAATCCGTCGGATCAGAACTTTGCAGCGTCAAGCGGCCGCGATTGGTTTGCTCCAGCAAGTGACAGGAGAACCCGATCATGTCGCCGATCCCGGAAACCGTGGTGATGTCGCGCAGGATGATGTGAAAATCGATATACTCGCGCGCCGGATCGCTTTTGAAATAGAGTTTCAAGGTCGAGCGGCCGCGCGCGTGCGACTCGAGGCCGTTGGGTTTCGCTTTTAGCGTCATCGTTACCACTGGATGATCTTGATAGTTTTCACCGACGCCTTCGAGCGCATGCACGACAGGAATTCCATGGCGCTCGATCTCAGCGGGCGGGCCGATGCCCGAGAGCATGAGAATCTGCGGTGAATGATACACACCGGCGCTGAGCACGATTTTGTCCGCTGTGGCTGTGTGCTGGCGCTGAGCACGACTTTGTCCGCTGTGGCGGTGTGCTCATTGCCATCAATTCGATAGCGTACGCCTTCCGCTTGGTTGCCTTTGAACATCAGCGAGATCACCTGGGCATCACCGATGATCTTGAGATTTCGTCGCGCTCGCGCTGGACCGAGATAGGCCACCGCCGAAGATTGTCGTTTGCCGTCTTTGATATTGCGCGCCGTCGGCGCGATACCACAGGGATTCGGCTCGTTTTGATCGTCGAAGCGCGGCAATTCCAACAGGGTTACGGCTTTTAACAACGCCTGTTCCGGTGCGCTGAGCTGTGCATCGAAGACATGTTTGCGCTTCACATAGATCGGGCCGTGATCGCCGTGAATTGGGCTTTGGGGAAAATCCTGATCGGCTTCGATACGCTTCAACACCGGCAGGATTTCTTCCCATGACCAATCGGGATTGCCTTGAGCCGACCAAGTGTCCATGTCGGCTTTTATCGGCCGCGGAATCGACATCATATTGACCGACGAGCCGCCGCCCATGATCCGTCCCGCGAGGGAGTAAAATTCGCTGGAGTCATAGTTGCGCTTGGTCGGATACATGACAATATAAGGACTCTCCAGCAGCAGGTTGGTGGCTTTCTCCGCGTCGACGACCGTTTCAGGAATCGGCTGCGGGTCGGGTCCAGCTTCGAGCAGTAAAACTTTTCGCTTCGGGTCTTCGGCAAGGCGTGATGCGATCACGCAGCCCGCCGAACCGCCGCCGGCGACAATGACATCGTAGTGATCAGTCATTCTTGCCTCGATGATAGAGTTCAAAACGTTTTGAACCGAGCGCAGCGGTTGAACGTCTTGAATGCTTTGAACGGATTCCGTTGAATCATAGCCATTCAATCCCCATCTGCTTGAGTCGCCGGTGATACTCGATAGCGGGAGTATCCGGTCCGCGCAAATGCAACTCCTCGGCGAGATCGAGAGGAAGCTCTTCAGGGCGCTGGGATTCGACGATTCTTTTATCTTGCTCGAAGATGCGCCGGTGCTGCGCGTTTAACTGGTCGTCGGTTTTCACGTCGCGATAGTTGCGCCCGGCGAGGCGATAAAATTTGGTCTCGTGATTCGACACCGGGGTGCAGAGATAAATATTGGTATGACGCTCGACGCTGCCGGGTTGGCGCCGTTGGATCGTCACCATGAACGGCAGGATTACCGTGTACAACTGTTTAGCGGCGCTATTCGGGCGGAATTTATTGACCGGCGTATCGATCTCATACTGGAAACCGCCCTTGGTCTCGGTGAGTGTGATCGCGGGCGCCTCGGCTTGATCGGGATCGCCGAGAATACCGGCGTGGACCCATGGAAAGTGGGAGAAGTCAGCGAGGTTTTCGATCATCCGCGCGGCGTTGGCGCGCCACTGACCTTCCGAAGTGTAGGGTTCCCAATTAAAGCTGGGATCGCCAAATTCAGTTGGAAACTCCGGAATATCTTGGCGCGGCTCATCGAGGCAGACCCAGACCAAGCCGTAACGCTCTTGGACGCGATAAGCCTTGGCGCGCGCCTTAGCCGGTATCTCGCGATCCGGCGGCAGTGACGGTATGCGCGTGCAACTACCATCCGCGGCGTAGTTCCAACCGTGATAACCACACGCGAGCTGATCGCCGTTCACCCATCCGAGTGAAAGCGCCGCGCCGCGGTGAATGCAGAGATCGTAGAATGCCGACACGTTTCCATTGGCGCGCCAAATCACCAACGGCTGATCGAGTAGCTTGACCGGGACGGGTTTATCGGCGACTTCTTTGGACCATAATACCGGATGCCAATATTGCCGAAGATTATTCATTGTGGTT
The DNA here is from genome assembly GCA_005879435.1 of Deltaproteobacteria bacterium. GTDB lineage: Bacteria > Desulfobacterota > Binatia > UBA9968 > UBA9968 > DP-20. The sequence continues at coordinate 5,330 of VBKX01000193.1, read as the reverse complement.
CTCTCCGCTTGGATCGTCCTTTACGCCATCTGGAGTCGTGATCCGCGGATCGCCGCGCCCGGATGAGCGTACGCCGCTGCCCTTTCCTAACATTTTCCAACGACCTGTAACAAATGAGGCCCCAGTGTTGTCAAGTGCCCGACGACGTATGGATGTTCGTGCGGATTTGTCACTGGAGCGCCGGGAAAGGGTAATTTTGCATGGTCTTAGATCCGGCGGTAGCGCTCGAGTGATGCAACTTCAACAACTTCAAGAATCTAAAGGCCACGCCCAGACCAAGATGAGAGCCGGAGGCATCGACGATTTCGGCACCGTGAGATCTGATGTTGAATCGCTTCTTGCTACCGCGATCAACGGCGTTGGACTAAAACACGTGCACGAATTCAGCCGGATCAGAGCGATCTCGCCAGTAGCTGGATCGCAGACATGAATTTGCATTACTCAACGAATAATCAAATTATCGACGGCGTCACAACGAGCGAAAGTAAACACGCAACCCTGAATGCGCGCGTTGGTTCTTAATCGGCTTGAAAATTTTGAACGCCCAACGTCGGCCTGTCTCTCGTCAACGAGATTTTGGCCGAGGAGATGAGGAAAGCGGGCTAGCGCAGCAGTGGGTGTGGACGTTGATATTTTTCTCCAGCAAATCTCACGATGAGAGCAAGATAAATAAGCCTATAAGCGATGCGCCGGCAAATTAGGAATGTTCGGCGTGTCTGGTCTTCAGAGATCTGTGTGTTTTTTGGGGACCGGAATACCGTAACGGAAAACTGTGGATCGTCGGAATCTCAAATGCGAACCCAGTTGCTGGAGCTTGTCAGTGGTAAACGTTCGCGAATCGCTTTGACCCTCCGGTGACTGAAAATCGACGGAAACCGAATTAGACGTCCAGGAAATATGAAAGGCGCTTGCCTGAGTTTGGTCGAGATGATCCCCGAGTGCCCGCAAGAGTTGCGACAGGCGACTATAGGCCTGTCTCGGCGGAGCAGAATCATTTCGCCGTTGTTTCTGGGCCTGGTCATCTAGACGTGAAAGATCGGCTGGACCGAAACGCACCGGCCGACTCACTGGCGATTGGCGAGTGCTCTCCGCGGAAATATCGTTGGGGCTGACCGCGTGCCGCAAAATCCATTCGCCTGTTTGAGTCAGAGAGTCACTCGTCACGACGTAATTGGAGCCGTCCATCTCTAGCTCGAAAGCCGGAAGCTTGGCGACTTCCAACGACTGGCCAATTACTCTCAGCGATTTAGCGTAAGGCATTTTGTAGCGTGTTGTCAGTGAAAGTCCTAATATGGCAATTTAAATAATTAATACAACCCGCGCTATCGATTTATTTATTACAATTTAGTGAAATTTTTGCCTCAAACCGCGTGATTGTGGAATTCCACTCGGGCATAACCTAGCGGTAGCACTGCTGCTGTCCCAGGCTTTACAGCCTCTGTTGACCCTTCGGCGTTCCGCCCGAAGCCCTTGTCCCTCGCCCATGGTTCTGATTCCGCGCTGGCGAGTTCCGTTGAACTCGCCTCAGCAGCTCGGCCGTCCGAAAATCTCACTTTCCACTCTTTGGCAAAGAGGGTGAGAATCGCAGGGAGAAACTTCACCCGTTGAAAAAAGGGACAAGGGAGGATTTAAGTTCGACTTTAGCTGACGCTGAAATCGCAATTTTCCAACTGCATTACGCAGGCGCGTAACGCACTAAGCACTGACCGGACGCTTGTCAAGTGACTTGACGGCTGGAGGAGCCGTGCTTAATGTTTTGAACATAAGGAGGGTAACTAATATGGAAAAGGAGGGTAACTAATATGGAACTAGTAAGATTTGAACCATTCGCGGGTTTTGGCAATCTTCGGTCTGTGTTTAACGGTCTATTCGATGAAAACCTCGGTCGCTCATCGACACAACCGAGCGTATCGAAGTGGTATCCAGCCGTGGATGTTTTGGAAAGCAAGGATTCGTATCTCATTCGCGCGGAGCTTCCAGGGATGAAAAGGGAAGACATCAAGGTGGAAGTTAAGGACGGAACCCTGGTTCTCAGCGGGGAAAGAAAATCCGAGAAGCCGGCTGACGGTGTTGAATACCGCCATGTGGAACGGGTCACCGCAAAGTTCTGGCGTTCATTCTCGCTGCCCGAGACCGTGAAACAGGATGGCATCGAGGCCACGTACAAAGACGGCATCCTGGAGATACGCGTGCCGAAGGCGGAAGAGGCCAAACCCCGGCAGATCGAAATAAGCGTGCATTAATAGGTTGCCAAATCACAAGAAAAAAAGGGAGGCAAATCGCCTCCCTTTTTTCCCCAGAGCTTGTCACGCACAATTTTGGCGCCTAGTGTCTGGCCCACGCCGACGCGTCGTTTCATTGCCGAGTTACAAAGCAGAGCAGCAATACTTCAGCGACAATGCGAACCGCAAATTACTCAATGCTCATGCTTGACCCGCATCAATTGTGCGTTGCGTTACGCGACTTTAAAGATGCGAGCCGGATTCGGTTGGCCCTTTAGCGGGACCGGCCCCAGATCTTCAACTCCAGACATTGCCGCATCGAGACTTCGACGCACCGCTTCAGAGATCAAGAGCCGAGCTTGAAAGTCCTTGGTAGCCTGTTCCAGTCTTGACGCCAGGTTCACGACATCGCCGATAATTGTGTATTCTTTGCGATCGTTGGAGCCGACGTTTCCAGTTACGGCCTCACCCATGTGCAGCCCGATACCCACCCGTGTCGGGTGAATCTTGCCCGCCGCGTTCAGCCGGTCGAGGCGCTCGAGAATTTCCAGAGAGGCGCCCACCGCATGGGCGCAGCGCTCGGCGTCTTCGATGGGAGCCCCGTAGACCGCCATGAATCCGTCGCCGAGAAACTTGTTCACGATTCCGTGATGTTCGTTGACGACGTCGATCATAAAGTCGAACAGCGTATTCAGGTAGGCCATCACGGCCTCCGGCCTTTCGCCAGCCGCGTAGCTACTGAAGTTGCGGATATCGAGAAACATCACGCAGACGTTGCGCAATTCGCCGCCGAGATCGACGGGCTGATGAAGTAACTTTTCAGCGATTTGCGGCGAGACGTATTGACCGAAGATGCGAACCGCCCGATCGCGATCTTGAACCGTGCGTAGCGAGAGTTCGACTTGGCGCCTGATTTCTCTAGTGACCAAGGCGGCGACCAGTCCGGCCACAAACAGGATGAGAGAGCGGCTAATATTAAAAACGGGCGTGCGCCAAAACGACGACTGCACCTCGGGCTCCAATGTGCCGATCACAACGTACATAAAAATAAAGTGCTCCACTGCCGCAACCAAGCCGGTAAAGAGGCACAGTCTAACGTCCAGTCGAAGTATCGATAGAAGGATAAAAAAGAAATAGAGCAGGAACGCCGGTGAGCCAAGCGCGTCTCGCGGGCCCATTAGGGACACCGCCATGAACAACATCACGGTCGGAATGGACGTCTCGACGAAAGCATTCACGAAGCGAAGAGCGATGTTGGGCTGACGTCGATGCTCGATCAGCCAGCCAATTGCCGCGCGCAGCGCCCATTCGTAGGCTGCGACCGCTCCGTAGAGCGAGATGATCCACGGCCACTGAGCGTGAAACCGGACGCGGAACTCGGGAGTGAGAGGCCCCGGCACAAAGGCTAAGAAACTGTAGACACAAGCGGCGAACGCGAAAAGCCCTGCCAGGATCGTGACTCGCCGCCGTTCGCTCCGCAGAATTTCCGTCCCCAGCGATTCCTGATAAATCTGTCCCCAATCGAGGATCTTAACTGCCGCGTTGCTCATCTGAAGTCGTCGTTCTGGATGATATCCCAGAGTTCGGAATCGCTTACAACTGCGAACATCAAAATACAACTGAAAGAGGGCAAGGGAAAAGAGCTTAACTACAGAGGCGCCCGGTCGACGATTACGGCGGCGATCAGCGCGTTTTTTTAGACGATCGAAAGTTCCCCAAACGATTGGAACGGAGCAAAGCGATTGAACGGCTTGAACGATTTGAACATCGTAGGTTTTCAGTCTTTCGTCTTTGGTTATTTTGCCACGGAGAGACGCCAGCAGCGGCGACAATGGCGGGCGCCGAACGCTTTGCGGTCGCCGCACGCCGGGCAATGGTAGGCTCGGGGATTTTTCCTGCTCTTCTCAACTAACTTGAGCGGGCTCAGAGCCAAGCGCAATTCGCGCACCTCTTTTTCAGGCGCGCGCTCCGGGCACTCGCGGCTGCGCCGCAGCCAAGGCCAGTGAAAGGGCACATTCCCGGGCTTCGTGGTCGTGATGATCCTAAACTGCTTGAGGCTTCCGCAGCCAAATTCTTTTTGCAGCTCGGCGCACTTCATAAGCGCCATGCCGCTCATCTTCATGGGGCACCAGACCATACCTGTAGGATAACTCCATTCCTCCGCCGCAATCCGCTCGCCAGAGCCCAGCCTTTTCCACAGGTCCGTTTTTCTAATTACGCCAGACATTTTTCAAAAAACTTCTCTTTCAGCTCAGTATGCGCAAAATCTTGGAGATCGCAAGTAAAGAAACCGCCTCAGACGGAAAAATTATGCATCGCCGGGCCTGGGTCACCGTTATCGAGATCATCGTTGGCCAGGATGGCAGGGTCTTCAGTTGGTGTTCAGGATCTTGCGCAATACCGCTGTCTCGACTCTTTGGCATGCTCTGGCATTTCGCGCGAGAATGCCTCATCCTTTTCTTTTCTTCCCGCCATCATGAGGTTTAAAAAGGTCAACGTTCGAGAAAGTCTTCGCTCGTCATTCAAGGACGGTATCTTTGCCGCTTTTATGGTCGGTGTTACCGACTATTACGCAACCCCCGCTGCGCTCTTTTTGGGCGCTACCGTACAGCAGGTCGGTCTTATCACAGCTTTGTCCAATCTTTTATCTTCTTTGTCGCAGTTCTTTTCCGTCAGGGTCATTTATTGGGTCGGCGGCCGGCTCAAACTATTGGTGCGATTAGTTTTCTCCCAGGCGTCGTTCCTTCTCTGTATCGCCGTGCTGCCCTTGCTGGAGATTGCTTATCGAGTGGAGCTATTGCTGATCCTTTTGATTCTCGCGGCCGTGTGTGGCGGCTTGGCTGGACCGGCCTGGGGCAGCCTGATGAGCGACTACGTGCCGGCGAAAAAGAGAGGACGATATTTCGGATGGCGTAGCAGGACCGTGGGCATGGTCACGGTCGGCAGCATCGTCACGTCGGGATTGCTGTTGAATTTTTTCCACGAGATATCTTACGCCACAGGTTTTTGGATTATCTTTTCCTTGGCCGCGGCGGCCCGATTTGTCTCCGCTTATTTCATCAGCCGGATGGATGAGCCGCCACATAAAAAAGATCCGGCCAGTGAATT
>VBKX01000197.1:2620-6485 GCA_005879435.1 Deltaproteobacteria bacterium | reverse complement strand
ATATCGACGCAGTGATCCTGGACGCGCTGGAAGCGGCCGATCGGCTGGCCGAACACGACGCGGGTGCGGGTATACTCGCAGGTCATGTCGAAGACTTCCTGGGTCGCGCCGACTTGATAGGCGGAGAGAATCGGCAGAGATTTATCCAACGCGGTTTCAAGCGTCGCCCAGCTCGCGCCGCTCGAACCAAGCAGATTTGTCGGCGCGACAACTACTTTATCGAAGCGAACCTCTGCGACAGAAATAAAGAAGCCGACATGCGGCGTGATCGTGATTCCCGGGCTCTTGGCGTCGACGAGCAGAAAAACGACTTTTCCCTCTTCGCTGCGCGCGGCGCAAAGAAAACTGGTCGCGGCTTGTGCGTCGAAGACGAAGCGCTTGGTGCCGTTCATGATGTAGCCGCCGGCAGTTTTGCTCAAGCGCGTTTCAACGGCTTCGGGTCCCCAATACGCGGCTTTGTCGGCGATGGCGGGAACGACGATCGATGCGCCGCTGCAGAGCGGTGGCAACAGCGCCTTTCTTTGCTCTTCGGTGCAGGCTTCGAAAATCATCTGCGCGCTTAGAATTCCCGAAGTAAAGAGCGGTCCCGGCACCGGGCCGCGACCGAGCTCTTCGAAAACGACGGCGCAATCCATCGTCGAGACATCCGAACCGCCGTATGCTTCCGGCAACATCATGCCGAGCCAGCCGATCTCCGCGGCTTTTTTTACCAACTGCGGTTGATAGGTTTGTTTGTTCTTATACCACTGGGTCATCTGATGCGCGGGCACTTCCGCTTTGACGAAATCGGCCGCCACCTTTTTAAATTCTTCTTGGGTTTCGGTTAACGACAGGTCCATGTTCTTCTCCTCCGTCTGGAACGATTGGAACTTATGAAACGACTGGAACGATCAGTGTCATTGGGTTCAAAACGTTCAAATCGTTCAAGCCGTTCAAAACGTTACCTGATGTTTATTGCCTAATCGGTTTCCGGCGCTTTTTCGGTCGTCGGGCGGCCGAGGCCGAGGCGACGGGCGAAGATCAAACGGTCGGTATCCAACGTGCCGCCGCCGTGCAATTGTCCGGGACCGGTGCGCACGGCGTACTCGAAGTCGACGACTTCATGCACTGACAAGTTCTGCTCCAGAGCATCGGCGCCCATGATCGCCTGCAAGCGTTCGCCGTTACGCAGGCGCAGCATGCGTTGATAGTAGCGCTGTTGCGGGCCCCCATAAGGATGCGGTTTTTTCGCGAAGCGGCGCCAGTAGATGAGTTGGTTAAAGCGCCGGAGCGTATTCAACTCGATCATCATGTCGGCGATCAGGTCGCGCACGCGCGCGTCTTCCATGATCGGCTTACCCTCGACGCGCGTGTTGCGGCAATACTCGACGACGCGCTCGATCAAAGGATCCGCCGCGATGCGGCCGTCGCCGCCATGTTCGAGCTCCATGTGCGTGCTGGCGACCTTCCAGCCGTTATTTTCGCCGCCGATCAAATATTTCGCCGGCACGCGCACGTTGTCGAAGAAGACCGCGTTCTTGATGCCCATCATCATGTTCATGTGCTGGATCGTGATGCCGGGAAGTTTCGCCGGGATATGCAGCCAAGCGAGGTTTTCGTGGCGTTTGCCGCCCGGGTTGGTGCACACCAGCGTCCAGAGGTAATCCGGCGGCAGATGATGGCCGACCATGACCTTCTGGCCGTTGACGACGTAGTGATCGCCGTCGCGGATCGCTTTGGTCTGGCAGTTGGCGATGTCACTGCCGCCGTGTGGTTCGGTGAGCACCTGCCAGACGCAGATTTGCGCGCGCGTGATCGGCTGCAAGAATTCATTTTTCTGTTCTTCGGTGCCCCAGCGGATCAGCACCGGTGCGACGATGCGCGCGAGGGTGTAGAAGACGTGGGACAGATTGAGCCCGTATTTGAACAGCTCTGTTTCGAGCACCATCTGATGATCGACGGTGAGGTCGGCGCCGCCGTATTTCTTCGGGTAAATCGGAAAGAGCCAGCCCTTGGCGCCCAACTTCTCGGCGAGGCTGCGGCGGAATTTATATTCGTCCTGGTCCTCGCGGGTCGACCAGGACGCCGACCAGCGCAGATGGTCGTGGCCTTTAAACTGCTCCGCCATCCAGGCAACCACCTCGTTTCTAAATTCGACGACGTGCGGGGGATCCGCGCTCACGTTAAAATCCATAGTTCACTCCTTTTCGGCTGCTGAAAAACGTCCACCTGCTTCGTTTGCGCTCGGCCGATTTCGCTTCAACGTACGACCAGAGTACGCCTTCGCTCATCGGCCTTCGCGCGCCTCGCATCTGACCATTTTTGAGCAGCCGCATAAACAATTTCTCAACTCGACTAAATCACTTTGCCTTCACGTAACTGTTTGATCGTTTCCTTGCCATAGCCCAGCCCTTCCAACACTTCCTCGGTCTGTTCTCCTAAGAGCGGCGCGGGACGAAAGAACTTTGGCGGTGTGTCCGACATGTTGATCGGACTCCCCACCAGCTTGCTCGCGCCCATTTTCGGATGGGTGATCTGCTTGGGAATCCCGAGATGTTTGACTTGCGGGTTGTCGAATACTTCTTGAATCGTGTTGATCGGAGCGTTGGGAATGTTGTTTGCATCGAGCCGCGGCAACCAATGGTGGCGCGCTTTCTTGCGGAACTGGCCGCGCAGCAGGTCGACAATTTCGTTGTGCCGGTCGGTGCGTTGCTTGCGGGTCGCAAAGCGCGGGTTGCCGATCAAACTTTCCAGTTCCGCGGCTTTGAGCAGTCCTTCCCACGCTTCGTTGTGGCCCGACAGATTAAATTCTACCCTTGGGAAAATTCTCCCGCGACACCGCTTCGCCGCCATTTAAATAGTCCGCGACGTGGGACTCAATGAAGGCGATGGCCACTTGCAGCAGCGAGACGTCGATGAATTGACCGGCGCCGGTTTTCACGCGAGCGAGGAGCGCGGCCATAATGCCGTGGGCAGCGAAAATTCCCGCCGCGTGATCGACGAAGGAAACTCCGGCGACTTTCGGATCGTCGAGATCGGTGACCAGGCTCATCATGCCGCTTAACGCCTGGCCGATGGTGTCGAAACCAGGCTTATCGCGGTACGGGCCGCTCTGGCCGTAACCGGAGATCGAGCAGTGGATCAATTTCCGATTCAGCTTCGCCAGCTCGTCGTAGTCCAGGCCTAAATGTTTTCTCGTCGGCGGGCGAAAGTTCTCGAGAAAAATATCCGCAGTCTCCAATAGCTTCAGCAAAATCTCGCGGGCTCTTTTCTCGCGCAGGTTGAGCGTGACGCTCCTTTTGTTCCGGTTGAGCGCCCGAAAGCTCGGCCCGTAGCCTTCGTACTTCGGATTGCGCCCGCGGTGCGTGTCGCCGCCATTGGGCAGTTCGACTTTGATCACGTCGCAACCGAGATCGCCGAGCAGGCTGCTGGCGTAGGGCCCGGCCACGTGGCCGCTGACATCGATGCAAGTATAACCTTCGAGAGCTCCGGAAATCATGTGCGCTTCAAATCCCTCAAGCAATTCACTTATCGCAATCAAAAAATGTTTTCCAGCAGCGCGCTTCGCGCGGCAGGTTCAAATCGTTCAAGCCGTTCCAAACGTTCAAATCGTTCCGAAGGTAGCTGGCACAGCAGTTCTTCCCTGTGACCATTGCGGATTTGCGCAATTGAGCAAACATGGGTAAATCTCCATGAGCTACCAGGCGCTATCGGTTTGCGTTCCCTGCGAAATCAGCCGCGCTCTCATGTTCGAACTGATCGGAGATTCGGTTGATGACATAGCACAGAGATTGAAGTGAGCGTTATCTCGGACCCCAAACTTGATTCGATTCTCAAAGACCGGCTGCTGATTTGAGGAGGACTACCATGCGTTATGAGCTGTACT
>VBKX01000197.1:0-2576 GCA_005879435.1 Deltaproteobacteria bacterium | reverse complement strand
GACGTCGCGCGCGATCCGAACTTCGGCCGTCCCGGGATCATGAAATTTCTCGAAGACCCATCGTTGGAACATCCGCCGTTTGCCCGGCCGTTTCTAAAAGCCGGCAAGGTCCTGATTTCGCAAACCGCCAACATTCTCCAGTTCCTCGCGCCCCGGCTCGGTCTCGTGCCGAAAAGCGAAGCGAGCCGGCTCTGGGTGCATCAGTTGCAGCTGACGATCGCCGATTGGCTGTATGAAACCGGCCAGACGCACCATCCGATCGCCAACGTTCTGTACTACGAGCAGCAGATGGACGAAAGCAAAAAGCGCGCCGCGCATTTCACCTCGATGCGCATTCCAAAATTTCTCGGCTATTTTGAAAGAATTCTGAAACTCAACGCCAAAGGCGGCGACTTTATTTTCGGCAAGAAAGTTTGCTACGTCGATCTCTCCCTGTTTCAGATGATCAAGGGAACGCGTTACGCCTTTCCAAAAACCATGGCGCGACTCGAACCACAACACCCGAGAATGGTCACTTTACACGATCGCGTCATGGCGCGTCCGCGAATCGCCGCTTACCTATCGTCGCCGCGGCGGCTGGCGTTCAACGAGCAAGGCATTTTCCGCCACTATCCAGAGTTGGAAGAGGGATGACGCAGAAGGGAAACAGTGGACCCAGCACGGCGTCCGGAGCTTCGCTCGATTCTGACCCTATCGGTCTGGGTTTAGAATACAGACTCAGTCCAACCCTGTGAGCCTGCTGCTAGCAGAAAAAAAGAGGGACAGCCGGCTGCCCGACCATCCCTCTCGCAACGTGCATGCTTAGAAGATTACTTTGTGGCTGGTTTCTTCTCCGTCACGTCGGCTTTTTTCTCCGTCGCTTTTTTGGATTCGGCCTTGACCGAGCTGGCGATCATCTTTCCGTCCTTCTCGGTGTAGGAAACCCTGACCATATCGCCCACTTTCACCTTTTCCAGCGTATCTTTAGCGCTCTTGGAGTCGGCGGTCAGCTTGATCTCCTTGTCCTTTTCTTTAACTGCGAATGTGCCCGCCTTCGCATCCAGCGATGTGACTTCACCGGTAACCCGATGGGTCTTCGCCTTCTCGGATTTCATCTCCGTTTTCTTCTCCGCTGCCGGAGCGGCGGGAGTCGCGGGTGTAGCCGGCGTGGCCGGTTTTGCCTGCGCGAAGCCGAGAGCGCTGAAACTTAACGTGGTCAAAGCGACAACTAAAATCTTAATCATATTTTTCATGGTATCACCTCCTTCCTTTTTGTTAGACGTGATATTTCAAAATTCCTTCAAACCTTCACATAGGCAATAAAAATCTTACGCTGCTACGCTCACTTGGTAAGCTGTACGCGATACCGGGGACGTCCGCACTCGGTGAATTTAGGATGCCCGATTCCTGGATTTGCGACACTCGCATACCGCCGGCCGCCTGCATCATTTAAACATTGTGAGGAAGCATAGTGCTAGAGTGTTCCTTCGGAGGCGGGAAATAGGGCGTCAGATTGGGGTGTTCAAGTCCGCTTTTAGCTCTTACGTGAACCCGTTTAGCACAAGAGATACGAGTCTTTGGGGGGACCAACGCTTTCTTATTCACCCGCCCTGCATCTTGAGCAGCGTCGAAATGTCCATTTCTTCCCGATACAGACGCAGCCTTTTTTCTTTACGCTGCACGGCGAGCATGGCCATGCGGTCGGCGAGTTCGTTGCCTTCGGTGCCGACGTGGGCGGCGACATGGGTGAGCTTCAGTTCTTTTTCAATGCGTCGGTAGATCGCGTAACAGTCCTGGATGATTTCCAGGTTCTTGATCTCACCGCCGGGTTTTCTCCAGCCTTTCTTTTCCCAGCTCGGCGCCCAACTGCGAATGCAGTTGATGGCGTACGCCGAGTCGCTGCACACCTCGACGGTATGGCCGTTCTTGATTTCTGCTTCGGCCATGCGCAAGGCGTGATAGAGCGCGTTCAGTTCAGCGGTGTTGTTGGTCCCCATGGGGTTGTACAGGCCATACCACAATTGCGCGAGTTTGCCCTCTCGATACACCACAATGCCGGAGCCGGCATGGCCGGGGTTGGGGTCACAGGCGCCATCGCAATAAATGCTGACATCGAACTGATGAGCGCTATGCATGGCAGCGCGTAGCCGCCGCGACCAAATGCTTGCTCGGCTTCCGCACGGGTCGGGAAGGACTTGAAGCGCGCCCCGGCATACTTGTCTACGGCCCGCTGAGTGGTCGCCCAATCCGTGAATACACCGGTCTGCCGTCCTGTCCATACCACATAATATTTTTGCGCCATGCCGAGTCGCTGTGCCTCCTATAGAAATTAAACCGTCGTCTACAAATATGGGGTCTCGCCGATCGCCTCTACGAGCGACTCAATGATACATAGCCTAGGCTAACGGATTCCAATCGTTCAAACCGTTCAAGTCGTTCAATCGCTGCGCTTCGTTCAAATCGTTTAGCAGCAAGGGCACAGGGACAAACTCCGACCACCTAACTATCTTGGTCAGGTCCGCGAACGGATCAGCGCGCCTATGCCCCTCTCAGTTGTGAAAGTTTATTCTAAGGTTTCCAGCCCGCTTGTGTCAGCT
>VBKX01000196.1 GCA_005879435.1 Deltaproteobacteria bacterium | reverse complement strand
CTCTATGAGCTTCGCGAACCCGGAAAAATCTCCTCTCAATTGTCTCCACGCGACCACTCGGTTCGCGACTTTCTGTGTCAAACCATTCTCGGCTTCGAGGATAGCCAGCTCAACGTTGGGAATGGTATCTTCGGACCTCGCAGCCAGTTCTTCAAACCACGCAATCGCGAGTGGCACTTCTCGCGACGTGCTTAACAAAAGCGTGCTGTATAGTCGGCGTTCCCAAGGTGATTGCTCCGCTATAGATTCTCTGAGTTCCATTATACGCCCGACGATTAGTGAGAGCGCAGCTTCCGGCTTTTCAACTGAATCGATGCGCGCAGATGACCACGACAACCACACCATCAAAACAGCCGCTACCAGGACGACAGGCGCTGCGAGCACCGTTCCCGCCGTTGACAACCTGGGAACAGACAGTGACACACCCGAGGGAGGAAGAACCTCTGATGTATTATTTTCGGAGGATTCCATTGAACTCGCGCTTGGATAGCCTATTCGAATGCCAAAAGCTCACGATCGATTGAGCAACGCCACCGCTGCCAACCCCACCACAAGCCCTATTGTTTTCATTCGGGACAACCGTTCTTTGAAGAATAGCAGCGCCAGGAGCGAGCTCACCGCCACCACCCCGACGCTATAAATCGGAAAGAGTCGAGAGCTCTCCCAACCTTCCAAAGCGAGGACCTTCAATAGCGCATAAATAGCGACATAATTGATCAGGCCGAGAAATATTCCTGCGCTAGGGTGGCGAAGGCGAAAATCGGCGGACGCGAAAACTCCTTTGGCGACACCGATGACGATGCTGCAAAGAAACGCAAAAACAAACCCTGACATGACATATGAGTGGTACGATGACTCTGTAAGATAGTAGGTCTGAAGGTATTTTAAGATGCTGAAGTAACAACCAAAGGTCAAGAACAACGTAATCGGCAAGAGGTGAAACAAACGGGGATTGGGCGTCCCCACATGCTGATCCGGCGCCGTACAGAGATACAACGCGAGCAGCGCAGCGAATAGCCCGACGAGTTTTACTACACTCAAGGAATCACCGTAGAGCACGAATGCGAGAATTGATGGAATCGCTACAGACAACCGGCTGGCAAGCGAGGCAATTGCGACCCCTACCTGTTGAGCCGTATACGCAAGCAAGTAGAAGTTTACAGCAAGAATTATTCCCTGTAGTGCAGCAAAGAAAATCCACGATTGCACAGCTAGATCCGCCGGACTGAGCGCTTGCCCGGTCAAGAGATTTCCGACGACAACACAAGTCACGTAATTCGCTGGAATCGCCCAGAACACGTTGACGCGCCAACCATCGAAAGCGCGAAAAATGACAGGAATGACGCCGGAGCCGATGATCGCGAGGACGAGAAAGATCATCCGAAGTTAAGACGATAGCTTGCTGAGCCGCTCCATGAGATCGCCGTTGGCTTGCCGCGCATCGGCCATCAGCTTGGCGTCATCGTGCCGGGTCAATTTGCGATCGCGCATCAGAATTTCCCCGTTGACCATCACAGTTCTCACATCGCTTGCCTTGGCGCAGTGGACGATCTGGCTGAAGACATCGTTTACCGGCTGATTGTGGATAGTATTCATATCGACGAGAATCAAATCCGCCCGCTTGCCGACCTCGATCGTGCCGCAAATGGAATCGAGCCCCAGCGCTTTGGCCCCGCCCGCCGTCGCCATGCGCAGCACCGAATAAGGATCGATCACGCCGGCGTCTTGATGGTGGACTTTCTGGAGCAGCGATGCTGCTTTCATGGTGTCGAAAAGATCCTGCGAATGGTTGCTCGCCGCCCCGTCGGTGCCGAGTGCGACGTTGACTCCTTGGCGCAGCATCTCCACTACCGGAGCGACGCCGTCGCCGAGCATCATGTTGCTTACCGGATTATGCGATACGGATGAGCCGGTTTGTTTCAACAGCGCGATCTCGTCTTTCGAAATATGGACCGAATGGGCAAAGATCGAGTTAGGTCCGGGAATGCCGAATTCGTTCAAGAACTCCACCACACCGTTCTTGCCATGTTCCCGCCGCACGCACTCCACCACGGACTTCGACTCGGCCACGTGCGCGCTGATACCCAGCGACTTGTCGTCGGCGAAGCGGCGGATCTCCTTGAGTAAGCCGGGAGTCGTGTTGATCGGCGGCGTGTTCGGCCCGGTCATGAATTGCAGCTGCTCGCCACGCGCGTGGTGCGCCAAGATCTCTTCGATACGGCGAAACGCCTGCTCGGGTTTCTCTTTCGTGCAGTCAGGCACGATCTCCCCGGTATCCATGATCGTGCGCGCGAACACGGCGCGAACACCCGCGTCTTTAATGGCCCGTATCGTCTCGAAACCGCACTCCGGGCTGGGATTGAGAAAATTATGCTCACACAAAGTCGTCACGCCGCTGCGAATCGCTTCGACACAGCCGAGCAAGCTGCCAGCGTAGAAGTGCTCAGGTCGAAGCACGCGGGCGCAGCCATAGATCCGTTTGAGCCAGGGCATCAACTCCAAATCTTCCCACACCGCGCGCAGCAACACCTGATAGAGATGCGTGTGCGCGTTGATGAGACCGGGCATCAGCATCGCGCCGCCGGCGTCGATGACTTGTTCGTCCGTTGCCATTGCCACAACGCCCTCCCCCACTTCAATAATGATGCCGTCATGGATCTTCACATATCCGTCAAACGACCGGCGCACCTTGGCCATCGGCAGAACCAGCGAGTTGGCGATTGTTAGTTTCTCCATCTTGTGTAGAGCACCTCTACTTTCCGGTAAGTTTTTCCATGAATCCGCTCTTGCGGATCTCTTCCATCAGCGTCGTGTCCATATAGTCTTCAGCCTTCGCGCCGCGCGCCTTGGGAGTCGCTAAAGAATCGATGACGTTCTGTATGCCACGCGTCTCCGGTGCCGGAAAGTCGCGAAAGGATTTCGAGAGCCTTTCATAAAGCGGCGCCACTTCAGCGTCGCCGTTACTCTGGCGCAAGACGGCGCGCCCCACGTCGGGCTTGGCTTTGAAGGTATAAATCCCTTCGATGAGCGCCTGCAAGAATCGTTTGACGTCTTCTCTTTGGTTTTTTAGCAACGTGCCGGAAACCACCACGCCGTAGTTAGCGAACTCGAGCGGCAGCTCGGAAAGATCCGCCAGCACGCGGCAGCAGCCCGTGGCGACGATCTTCGCTACGCCCGTCGAGCTGACCAGCGCGGCATCCATGTGGCCGGCGATCAATGCGGCGGTGCGCGTCGGTGTATTGCCGGACTGAAAGAAACTCACGTCTTTGTCCGGGTCGAGCTTCCAGTAGCGCAGCGCCACGCGCGTCATGATATCGGAGCCCGAGCCGAAGCGGCTGATGGTGATCTTTTTGCCCTTGAGATCGGCCGGCGTCTTGATGTTAGTGCGCACGACGAAAAGCGGCTCGAGCCGATTGATCGGCACGGCGACGACCTTGAGACTATGACCTGCCAAAGCCAGGCTGAGCATGGCCGGCGTGTCGAAACCGGCGATGCCGATGTCACCCGACGACAGCGTCTGCGCCATCAATGTGCCGCTCGAAAGGTAGATCGTGCGTACGTCGATGCCGTGCTTGCGCCACAGCGCGTTGCGCTCGATCACTTTGAGTAGATCGGACCCGATGCCGGCGCCGCTGAAGCCCATGTTGAGGATCGGAATATTCTGCGCTGACGCCGCCGTACTCGACCACAAAAACAAGGCCGCGGCGAGCTTGATCAGCCATTTCTTCATGAGGTTCTTCATAGGATCGCCGATTCGCTTGAACGCATAAATATTATACTCCGGCACG
>VBKX01000195.1:48574-48936 GCA_005879435.1 Deltaproteobacteria bacterium | reverse complement strand
CCAGGGACAATTGATCGGCGATGGCGCGGGCGTTGTAAATCGTCATTTTGTGCTCTTGATATTTGCCCTTTTTCTTCTGGTGCGCCACTGATTGCCTTACGCCACCATAGCTGGCCGGTTTTTCGCCCTCCTCAAGGTAGTGGATCAATGCTTCGATCGATTCTAACGATTGGCCAATTCTTTCGGGTCGTGCCATGGTCATCTCCTCTTGAGCGTGAGCATGCTTGTCATGCTACCCAATTTTAATCGTCGTTAATATTTTGGCAGCATCTCGCAAGGGGTCTGTCGCGGTCCCAGGCTTTCATAGTAACGATTCTCTTCCGGAACATAGCGTCCCTGATTGAACTCGCCGCCTTTCTGGC
>VBKX01000195.1:42272-48401 GCA_005879435.1 Deltaproteobacteria bacterium | reverse complement strand
GTAAATATGGGCGTGGTCGTGGATGCGCGCGCGCTGGCCTTGACGGGCCTCGCCTTTGGTCAATCCGTTGATGGCAAAGCCGTAATCCGGATCTTCGTAGAATAGTAAGTTTTCCGCCCGCCCGTTGGCCGGCACGCAATCGGGCCAGTGCTTTGATGCCGCGATGACTTCAGGATCCGCGAGCAATTCCGCCAGAATCGGCCGCAGCGCATTCCAGCGTTTGTCGAGATCGGATTCCTGAGCAAAAAGCGCGCGCATCTTGCGCACGAATCGTTCCATGGGGTTTTCGCTCTGTGACTGAACTTGTGGCTGAGTCTCGGTTAGGATTGTTTCCATCATTCCTCCTTATTCGTTAAACGAATGTTGATTGAGATTATTTTTGATCGAGTCTTGCGTATCTCGCGAGGTGGATGCGCCATAGAAACGCGCGCAGTTGTCCCACAAAATCTTGCGTTTGTCCTCATCGCATAAGGAAAGCTTTAAAAAACTTTCCACGGCGTGCGGATATTTGGAATCGCCGTGCGGATAATCGGTGGAGAAGACGAGATGGTCACAGCCCATTTCTTCTATCGTATGGCGCGCCGGCGCCTCATCGGGCTCGATCGAGATAAAGCATTGGCGCTTGAAATATTCACTCGGCGGCATCTGGAGATCAGGCATGAAGATATCGCCCTCGCGCTCGTAGCCTTCATCCAAGCGCCAGAGCAGCCACGGTAGCCAGGAGCAGTTGGCTTCCAGAAACGCGACTTTCATTTTCGGATGACGTTCAAGAATACCGCCGCCAAGAAAGCTGCCGAGTCCGAGCATCTGTTCGAACGGCTGGGCGTAAACGCGGCGCAGACCAAAATTGGGCTCAAAATTTTCCGCGCATTGGCGCGAGCGGGATGCCGAGGCTTCATGGAAACCGAGCGGCAGATTGAGCTCTTCGAGCAAGTTCCAAAGCGGCTCGTAATACCCGTCATACCAGTTTTTGCCATTCACGATATTGGAACGCAGGAACACCGAGCGAAAGCCGTATTCTTCCGCCACGCGGCGCGTCTCGCTCACCGCATCGTCGATGTCGTAGACCGAAATCATGCCGGCGCCGAGCAAACGGTTCGGATCTGCTTTGCAGAAATCATGCAGCCAATCGTTGTAAGCGCGGGCCATCGCCGCAGCAAAACGGGGGTCTTGGTTCGGAAAAGTAAGAATGCCCAGGCCGCGCGTCGGAAACAGCACGGCGGTATCGATGCCTTCGGTGTCCATCGCTTCGAGTTGCACTTCGCCCGTCCAGCCGCGCTCAGCGTGATTCCGATATATTTCCTGATTCTTATTGAAGTTGCGGCCACGATGGGGCGTGCCACCGGTGCGCCGGGTGTCCGTGGGTACGTTCGGAAAAATGGTGCCGAGATCGCGCACGTTCTCCGAAGTTCTGCCGCGCGGAGCTTGAGAACGAAACTGCGGATCAATATATCGCTCCCAAAGATCGGGCGGCTCCATGATATGCATGTCGCTGTCGAAAACTTTAAATCCATTTTTTGCCATGTGACTGACCTCTAATTTCTGAAGCGTAATGCCGCTAAAGGCCTGATGTCAAGCCGATTAAACCTAATTGACAATCCCGCGCATTCCAAACTAGAGTCAAAAAGAAGCGCTAAATTTCCAACAGGTATTTCCTATGCCGCTCACATTGGCAATTCACCCGATTACCGAGATTCGTTTCGCAGAAAGATTTCTGCTGGACGGCACCGTTGTGTTTGTCGACATCGATGAACTGCGCCGGTTGGTTGTCGAAGATTCTGCCATCGCCTCCGTCGATTTTCAGATCGCTAGGCCGGGTGAGAGTTGTCGCGCGGGTCCCGTCTTCGATATCGTCGAACCTAGAGCAAAGTCGCCGGGCGGCAGTCCGGATTGGCCGGGTATTCTCGGCGCGCCCGAGACAGCCGGCCACGGCACGACTCATATATTGGAGGGCGCGGCGGTGACCGTGTTGCGCGAACAATCGCCCGGCGAATCGCGCGGCGCAACCGGCTACGTTTTGGAGATGAGCGGCGAAGCAGCGGCGGGTTCACGCTATGCAAAGCTACAGCACTTAATTGTCATTATTCGCACGCGCGATGACTTGGCAATGCATGCGCGACAAAAGGCTTACCGTTTGGCGCAAATGAAGGTCGCCGTTCGTTTGGCGCGCGCGGCCATGGATGCCGCGCCCGAGAAGACGCAGGTATTCGACATTGCCGGGGGTGAAGATCGCTCGGCGCTGCCTCGCGTTGCTTATGTAGGGCAGATATTTTCGCGCCAGAGAAAACCGGAGCCTGAAGAACAAATCATCTATGGTGCCGACACCGACGGCATGGTTCCGACGTTGTTACATCCGAACGAATGGCTCGACGGCGCCGTCGTGACCTCGTATCACACCTCGATCGGCGGGGCGGAAACATACTTTTATCAAAACAATCCGGTCGTCGCGGAGCTTTACCGACGACATCAGGCGCGCGAGATAAATTTTGTTGGCACCGTCGCAACGATCGCTTCGGCGGATAACTGCGACCGCGAACGCAATTGCCACTACGCGGCCAATCTCGTCAAGTGGGCACTACGCGCCGACGCGGCGGTGCTGACCAAGTTTGGCGGCGGCGTGCCACACACCGATTTGTCGGAAACTGCGCGTTTACTGGAATGCAGTGGAATCAAAACGGCCGTCCAGGTGACGGACTTAGCACGCGATCACCGCGTTGAGTCAGCGCTGCTGTTCAATTTTCCCGAGGTCGACGCCATCGTTTGCATCGGTGGTAATTCGACGCATTGGCAGTTGCCGGCGGTGCAACGGGTGATCGCCGCCAATTGCGGCTTGGCGGAATTGCTCGCCGGCCCGTTCGAAATCGAAGCGCATAACGTCATCGGTGTTGGCAATCAGCAGGGTGCGTCGCGATTGAGATCGATGGTTTACTGAATAGGCAAGAGGCTTGAGGCGATAGGCGCGAGTAAGAAAATCAGGCGTTTTATCCCTACTCATGCCTGGCGCCTGTCGCTTTGTGTTAAGAGGAGTTCAGCGTGCGCATTGTCCACTATCTAAATCAGTTTTTCGGCGGTCTCGGCGGGGAAGAAAAAGCCGGCATGGCTCTGGAGGCATGTGCGGAAGCCGTCGGGCCCGGCAAGTTGTTGGAGCAGTTGCTCGACGCCGAAGCAAGAGTCGTGCTGACTCTCGTCTGCGGCGATAACTACGCCGTGGAAAATCAGGAATTGATGATTGAGTCTGCATTGGAGAAGGTGCGCGAAGCCAATGCCGAGTTGCTTGTCGCCGGTCCTTGTTTTTTGGCTGGACGCTATGGCATGGCCGCCGGCTCGCTTTGCGCGGCGGTGCAAGCGAAGATCGGCATACCGGTGATCACGGGGATGGCGCGGGAAAATCCGGGCGCCGATCTGTATCGTGAGAGCTTGTTCATCATCGACAGCGGTGACAGTGCGGCGAAGATGCGAGAGGTGCTGACTAAGATGGCTCGGCTTGCCGAGAAGCTCATCCGCAACGAGCCTATCGGTTCTCCCAAGGAGGAAGATTACATTCCACGCGGATTGATTCGCGACGAATTCGTCGAAAAGACCGCTGCCGAGCGGCTGGTTGATATGGTATTGGCGAAAGCCAAAGGCAAAGCGTTCGAATCAGAAATGTCACCGACGACGTTTCGGCCAGTGTCGATGCCTCCCGGTGTGAGCGACCTGCGAAAAGCGAAGCTCATGCTGATTACCGACGGCGGGCTGGTGCCAAAAGGCAATCCTGACAAGATTCAAGGCTCGGCGGCAACCCGTTGGGGAGCGTACAGCATCAAAAGTTGCGACGATCTGAAGGGCGAAGACTACGAGATCTCGCACGGCGGTTACGATGCGCAATATGTGCGGCAAGATCCGGACCGGCTCGTGCCATTGGACGTCATGCGCGAGCTCGAGCAAGAGGGAGTCATCGGGGAGCTATGCGATGAATTTATTTCGACCTCCGGCTTAGCCAATCCGCTCTCCAATACTCGGCGGATGGGGCGGGAGATGGCAGAGAAAGCCAAGCGTTTGGGCATCGATGCCATCATACTCACCTCCACGTGAGGTACCAGCACTCGCAGCGGCGCTGCGATTACGACGGAACTGGAAAAGGCAGGTATCCCAACGGTGCAAGTGACCTCGGCACTGCCCATCGCTAAGATGGTTGGCGCCAATCGGTTGGTGCTTGGCAACGGCATTATTCATGTGGTCGGCGATGCCCGTGCGTCCGCCGAGGAAGAGAAAAAAGTCCGCCGCCAATTGGTCGAGAAGGCATTGGCGGCCCTACGGGCTGAAGACAAGTCCGCTTGAGCGCGCGACAAGACCGACAGCGTTCTGCGATGCTGCTGCGGAGGCGATACTAACACTTCAAATTTGGCGGCATAATTGGTCTCTTTATGTATTATTTGTCTGTGATGCCGCTATGTCATGTGTGCTGACTGTTCAATAACCCGTTACGTTTCTTAGAGAAAGCGCTACAATGCCGTTGCCAGAGACCGGTGGTTTCTCCGCTCGGAGAAGAGGCTTTGAAGCGCTTTGTGGCAAATTCACTTAAGTAAACTCGATGAAGACTCGGCGATTTTTCGTTCCAACGTTTTTTTCGATAGCGCTCGTCGGGTTGATAGCGGATCATCTCTATTTTAACGATTCCCCGTGGAGCGTTGTCCGCTTGCTCGGGAAAATTGCGTCAGTGTGCGCAGCGATTATCGCGCCGGTCTTTACCCCTGCCCTTTACAATTGGATTGACGAGATCGCGGTCCCGGTGTCGATGATCGGTCTGGCGGTACTGCTCCTGCTGCTGTCGATTGCCCGAGCCAAGAAGGCGATGAGTCGCGTGACGCCACAGCTAGGGGTCGAAGCGCCACTTTCGTTATCGAATGCGTACACAGACGAAAAGCCGCTCGCTCCGGAGATGGAGTCGCGGTTTTCGACGCCGAGTCATCTTCGGCAACGTGGCTTGCTCGGCAAGCTCACCGTTTCTTTCGTCACAGTGGGCGGTCTATTTGGCGCGGCCGTTTGCATCATCGTCTACGTCTATATTGCCCGAGTCATTGAAACGGAGATCAAAGACCGCGCCAATATTACACTGCTTGCGATTACCGAGCTCGCGGCGCGCCAATCGGCTTCTCGAAGCGATC
The DNA here is from genome assembly GCA_005879435.1 of Deltaproteobacteria bacterium. GTDB lineage: Bacteria > Desulfobacterota > Binatia > UBA9968 > UBA9968 > DP-20. Next base: position 43,254 of record VBKX01000195.1, on the reverse strand, counting down.
GTGAGCTTTCCAGCGAGGTTGCCAAATACGCTTCGGCAAACGGTGTCGCCTATATTTATGTTGAAGATGCCGACGGTAAGATCGTCGCCCACGAACCCAACGAGCTGCCAATCTATCTCAATCGCGATTTTCCTCGATCGGCGGAACGAGCGCTCCTGGGCACCGACATCGACTATCGTGGCGTCCCCGTATATGAAATTGCCAAGCGAGTCGGCGACGGCAAGGGGGGATTCGTTCATCTCGGCCTTTTGCGTGGGGTGATCGCGGGCGAATCCCGGGGCGCACTGGCGCCGATCATGGCGGCGATTGTTGTGTTACTCGTTGGCATGATGGGAGCGTTTGTGTGCGTCGCGCGCGCTCTCAATAGACCCTTTCTTGAACTCGTGGAGCAAGCGGACCGAATCAGCAAAGGGGAGTTTATGGTGCCGCTTGAACTCAAGCGCACAGACGAAATCGGTGAGATCGCGCGATCGCTCGAACGGATGCGATCGAGCTTGCATGCGGCGGTCACCCGCCTTGAAGCCGACCAGCTAAATAACTCATCGAACTAGCCAGAAACTGCCCTGGGCAGCGCACCGCGCAGTAGATGTTCCATCCATGCTAACTAGCAATGCCTGGTCGTCGAACTCGACCGAGCGGTACACCACCGGCTGTGCCTTCATTCATCGGTGGGAAGAGTTCGACAACCGGTTATAGGTTGGTTTGCTGCTATGTTTATACCAGCCGTTGATTTAATTTGCTCAATTTGACAACAATCGGGCAAATGCAGGTAAAGGTGTCATTGGCCCCAAGGCGGCGCCACGGTCAATCCTGGACCAGACCATTGATTTTAGCGGATCGATGAGAAACCTGTTTCTAATTTTGCTTTTAACGTGCGCACTTGTCTGTGTGTCGCGCGCGTCGGCGCTCGCGCATCCAAATTACAACGGGTCCACGCCATTGATGGAGCCGGTGTTGTTGGGCATGAGCGCAGCAACGCCGG
>VBKX01000195.1:1020-42264 GCA_005879435.1 Deltaproteobacteria bacterium | reverse complement strand
GGTATCTGCGGAATTTTGTTGGCGCTGCGAGCGGTTTTTTCGGCGTTGCAAATCATCAAAGAAGAACGCGCGCTGAAAGCCCGGGAGCCGGTGAAGAGTGATTACAGCCTCCCGGTGGAAAGCGTGGTTTCGAGATATCGTAAACCCGCCGTACTTTTGGATCCCGGCGGCGCAGAGTCTAGGTCGGCGGGTGTCGCCGGAGAGCAATCACCCACTGGCGGCTGGATATTGCGACACGGCGGATTCTTCGCAAGCAGTGCTTGGGGACGTGTAGCGCCGTACGGCCGTGGCTTGACGGGCCGCATGATTGGCAGTTTCACAGTTATCGTGGCGCTATTCAGCCTGTTGACGCTCGCCCTCGTCCACTTCACGCTGACCGCTTCATTGCGCAAAAGCGCCCTTCAGCGCGCTAGAGTGACGGCTATCAACATAAGCAACGGCGCTGCCGCTTATTTATCCAAAAATAACGCTGAAGGTGTTCGAGGAATTCTGCGCAAGCAAGCTACTAACCCGGAGATCGCGTATATCTTGGTCGAGAACCGTAAGGGGGAGATCATCGCCCAGACCTTCACAGCGCTGCCCGAGAATATTCCAAGCACGGTTGCTGGCGGCGCACGCAACGAGAGTCAGCGTTCTTTGCGCCTTGAAGGCGGGGAGGTTTACGAAGTAATCATGCCTGTTCTGGATGGGCAGGCCGGTGCAGTGCGGCTTGGCATCTGGCGCGATCATATCGAGGCCGAGGTAAGTCGAACGGTGAAGCCCCTGATCCAAATGTTGTGGTGGGTCGCGGTCGGAGGAGTCCTTATGTCGGTCTATCTCGCTTGGCGAATCAATCGGCCGATCATCCGCTTGGTTAGAGCTGCGCAGAGGATAAGCACCGGCGACCTCGAAGCTCCGTCGCTGGGTGTCGAGGATAACAGCGAGTTCGGCGAATTATCGCGCGCGCTGGAGCGCATGCGTTCGAGTATTAAGGCGGCGATGGTGCGAATGCGCGACGACTAATAGTTTCGCTTACTTGGCGCCGTAAAGTTCTTTCACGAAGCCTGAAACTTCGAGTTCGTGAAGGAACCGGTTGTCGAAAAACATTTTGGGATCCGCTCCGGCGGCCTTCGGATGATCCGATGCCGCGAGAGTTCCGCGCACGGCCTCCTCGATCACATAGGGTACTCTCGGAAACAGCGGCGCGAAAGAGTTGTAAGCCTCATCAACGATCTCCCGGTCCTGTCCGCCGAAGTGGCGTGCCAGCGCCTGTTTCGCGAGAGCCGGCTGATCTTTCGAGACCTTCAGCCCGACCATGAAGGCCTTCAAAAACGATTTGATGAGGTCGGGGCTTTTTTGGCTGAGCGTGCGGCTGACCGCGGCTCCGATAAACGTATACGGCAGTTTGAGAGTGCCGACGTTGACGATCTCCTTGTAGCCGAGGCGGCGAGCCATCAGAGTCGTTGGCGCCGACAGCATCGCGGCATTGACGATGCCTCTGTCGAGCGCCGCGAGCGCATCTTGCTGGCGTGAAAAAAACAGGACACTCATATCTTTCTGGGTCATCTTGTGAAGTCGTAACAGCGCGATGGAGGCGTGGTCGGATGCCGCGCCTTTGGTAATTACGCCGAGGGTTTTGCCACGCAGGTCGGTTACTTCTTTCACTTCCGGGCGGCCGTACAGCGAAAATGCATAGGTGGAAACTTCAAGCGCGACGTAGACCAGTTCCGCGCCGCTGAGAATCGCGTTAATCACGGCGCCGCCGGTAAGCGCGATATCGACGTCGCCCGAGACTGCGGTCTGAGTGAGCCGCGCTCCGCCGGGAATATATATCGGCTTGAAGTCGATGTTGTAGGGCCGATCGAGTTTGCCTTCCTGAATCGTCCAAAGCGGCGTCACGGCGCCGTTCAGTTGCGGGTAGCCGACGCGTATAGTGGTGACTGATGCGCCGGCCGCAGAGATGGAACGGATCGGCGCAACCAGCAAAAGAAAGATGGCGGCGGCGATGAAGAACAAATTCACTTTCATCGATGAAGCTAGATCCATTCCGAGATTTCCTTTCGAAAGTACATTCGCAAAGTTTAAAAGCGCTCCTGCAAGCTTAGCTCGAGCCCTTTGCGAGATACGACACTAGTCCCGTGTGCCATATTATCGGCCGAGCAGCGCAGTGAGTTGCACCAGCTCTTCGTATCTACTGCCCCATTTTTCCGCGTCGGGAACGAGGCCAGCGGCGTTGCTTAAAGGCGATCTCTTGCCCCTTTTTTGAGAGCATGAAATCCACCAGCAGGGCGGCGGCGTGTGGATGGGGTGGTTGGGAGGAGATCGCCAGAGACGACACCGATTTCACCGGAACAAACGGCTCGGGGAAAACGTAGTCGACGGGGGCTCCGGCCTTTCGAAGCGATACGGCTTCGTGATGATGTGCGTCGATTTGCACGGGAAACTCGCCGGCGGCGACCAGTTGCGAAACGAGAGTGCGCCCTTTACGAATATTCAACTGCTGTGCTCCCAAGCTACGTGCGATTTGTTTACCCTTTTCATCGCCATAATACTCCAGCAAGGCGGCAAGCCAGTCGTCGGCGTCTTGGTCCATGCCCATCTTTCCCTTCCACTTCGATTGCAGCAGGTCGTTGATCGATTTCGGCGCCTGCGCGCGATCAACTTGTTTGACGTTATAAAGATAGACCATGAGCGAGGCCTAGATGCCGTTGAAATAGCCGTCTTTGTCGTAAAATCCTGCGCGTAGACCGCGTCGGTAGGGTGAGTCGTGGCGGCCGATGGCGTTCGCCTTCTTGAGTGTATAAAGAGCGGAACTGCGAATATTGAGTATATCGTAATTGTATCTTGCGGCGCGATGCTCGGTCAGGATTCGATTGAGCAGACTCTGCGGTCCGCCGGTCAAAATTTCAACCTTTAGGAATGGATATTCCGCTTCAAACGCAGTGGTGAACTGGCGCAGGTCCTCGCGGTTCATTGGAGCATACCAGACGACGGACTTTTCAGTTTTTGCTTCCTTCACGAGCGTAGCTTGGCGTTCCCCTAGCGGCAATCGATTGATTTTCGCGAGCGCTTCTTCGGCCGGCGTGGCGCCGGCAATTGAAACTGCAATCGAGCATAAAGTTAGAAGGGCGAAGCTTACCGCGTAAAGCCGAATTCGATACATCATGACATTCCTCCTCACCGAGGATCGAGCTATATCGCATCGCCCAGGCGAAAAGTTTTTCCCGCCAACCGGCCCACCGGAGCGACTTGATTATCAATGTGGGCGACAAGGGCCTCGCCTACGAAAAGACACAATCCCTGCACAACAAATTCATTCACGACTCGACCTTCGACGTTGCGGCCGGAAAGGTCGCGGCTTTTGTCGACCGCGTGCAATTGGTTCTCGGAGCAAACGTTGAGGACAAACTCCCCGCTCTTCTGAATCATCTCGCGGCTGAAATTTTTATCCTGAATGCCGATCACCAGCAGCGGCGGCTCGTCGGAAATCCCCAGCGCGCGGAAGGCGAACTGCACGTTACGCTTGCCTTCCTACGCGGTGGAGATGAGATAGAGTCCGGTCGGTGTCACCCGGTAGGCTTGCGGCAATACGACTTCTTGTAGCATGGAATCTCCAGTAAATGAATTTGCGTTATTTGGAAGCTAAGCCTAAATCTCTGTACCAGCTTTCGGCCTCGGCGAATTCGCTTTGTCTGGCGAAGTAATCGCGGTCGCGCCCGGAGCGCTTCAATTCGATCAGCAGCTCCCTCACAGCCGTTACAGCCGCGAGAGGCACGCTCGACGGCATGAGCGCGACGTTAAAGCCCATTTGAACAAACTCGAAAGCGCTCATGCGCGCTCTCGGCCACATGCTGACGAGCGGCGCCGGCGCGCTCACGCCCACGCGCCGGAAATCTTCGATCTCGGTGAGTTGGACACCAAGGGCATCGGCGCCGGCTTGGGCGTACGCCGCCAATCGATCCTCGACTTGTGGGAGAGATTCTTTCGGACGTGAATCGCAACGCGCGATCAAAACGAGAGACCGGTCTCGACGTGCGTCAACGGCCGCTTTGATGCGATCAACCATGAGCGGCGTCGGGGCGATCGCAAGCTCGTCGGCGGGAGCGCCGTACTCGTTGACGACGGCGTCTTCGAATCGCAGCGCCGCCGCGCCGGCGCGCTCGTATAATTTCACCGCGCGTGTGAGCGCGTCGGGCTCGACGCAACCGGACCCGGCGTCGACGATTAGCGGGATTTCGGTCGCCTCAGAGATCTGCGCCGCGCGTCGAGCGATTTGCGTGACGTTCAGGAGATTTCGGTCCGGCAAACAAAAGTTTTTATGGATCGCATTACCTGAGAGATGCACTGCGCCATAGCCGCAATCTTGCGCGAGGCGCGCGAACAACGCATCGGTCACTCCCGGCGCGATGGCGCCTTTCGGATCGGCGAATATTTCATGCAGCCGGGCGCGTTTTTCTTGGTCGGTGGTCGGCAAAGTCTTTCACTCCATCCCGTCGGTGATGAATTGGATGACGTAGCCGGCTGGATCGTCCATGTAAGTGCCGCCTTGGCCGTCGCGACGCTCCTTGGCCGCGCCGCGATCTCCGTTGGCAATGCCGATCTGATCGAGGTGCGCAAGCGCCGCGCTCCATTTTTCCGCAGGCACGTAGAAGGCGATGTGAGGTCCCGGTACCTTGCGGCTCATCACCAGCCCTTTTGACACGAATGGCGCTTCGGTCAAGATCAAAGTCTGGCCGCTTGCCATCTTGAGCATCGCCTGCTTGCCGTTTTCGCTTCGACTCTGCGGCTCGAAGCCGAGAACGTTTTTGTAAAACTCGATCGACACATTTACGTCCGGAGCTTCCAATTCGATATAGCCGACCGCACTCATGCGGCCGTTGGCGCCATTTGTATTCTTTGTTGCACCTGTCGGCGTATAAACCGCGTAATGGTTTGCCGCCGGATCGGTAAAGAATAGGCACTGATCGGCGAAAGGATACGGATTTTTCACAGGCGAGTCGAAACGAGCCCCTAGTTCATCGAGATCCTTCATGACCGCTTCGAGTCCTCTTGGCGTTGTCGTAAACGAATAGGTCGGCAAACCGCGCGCGCTCGTCGGCTGCGCGCGTTCCTCGCTTTGCAGATAGACGCCCATACGTTTGCCGCCGATCTGGATAAACGTATGCGGCACCGCGCCGCGCTTGCGCTGGCGGACGTTCAAACCGTTGCGCTTGGTAATCACGCCGCCGAAAACCCGCACGTAAAATTCTTCGGCGATGATAAGATCGTCCACCGGTACGACAAAATGATCAAGGGACTGAGCGAGATTGAGAGCTGACATCCGTGCCTCCGTGATTTTCATCTGAGCAGTTAATCAGCCTTGAGCTGCTTCATGAACCAATCGGCGATGTAGGTTCTGCGATCGAATCTCTTCTGTCCGTGGCCGACGCCGTCGAGCATCGAGCGGTCCGGCGAATTCACTGCGTTCTCATAGAGCTTCAGCGCGCCGCGCGGGTCCATGACACGGTCATCGATGCTGTAGCCGACGAGCAGCGGGCATTCGATCTTATTGACTCTGCCGACGAGCGTGAACTCTTTGATTTTTTCGCGCGCGTCCTTGAGGTTCTTGGCACCCATCAGCCAACGCAGACGCTCCTGGATCGGCGGATAATAATCAAAAATATCGTCGACCAGATTGTACGCGCCGCTCCATACTGCGACGGCTTTGATTCTGTTTTCGAAGGTGGCGCAGCGGGGTCCCGAGTAGCCGCCCATGCTGGAGCCATGCAATCCGATGCGTTCCGGGTCGACGTCCGCGCGAGTAGAGAGAAAATCGATGACCGCCTTGGCGACGCGCTCCGAGTCCGGCGGCGCATAGAGCTTGTGATAGCGCAGGGTGCCGCCGTGCCCCGGACCGTCGACGTCGATAAACGACATGCCGCGGCGTGTATACTGACCGGCGCCGCCGTCTTCGCCGCGGAGTAAAATTCCGTCGGCGCCGCCGTAGTTATAGACTACCGGCAACTTGGTGCCGGACTTGCCGCGCCCCGGCCAAAAAAGCGCCGGCAGCTTGTGACCTTCGTAAGGAATCTCGACTTGTTCAAATGGCGGCTTGACTACACTCCAAGCCTTATTGAAATTTTCTTCGAGCTTCTTATAGGTGGGCAGCATGCGCGAGTCGGCTTCGGGCATGTAGACGACCGCGCGGCGGTAAAAATCGGCCGCGCGCAAGTAGAACTCATGCGCGGTTTGCTTGCGGTTTGCCTGTTCGAAGCCTGCAGCCAGCTCTTCGTTCTTCTTAGCAACTTCAGTCCATTCTTTATGCCAACTTTCCAAATTGAAAAATTTGACCCGGCGTGCCACGCCGCGGATGTCCGGATCGGCATGGTCCGGCGAGATTTCCATGCGCACTTCCAGTTGGCCGCCGCCGGGCAAACCGTTGGCGGGGTAGAGCACTTTTTCCGCTTCCGCGCTGTCAAACACATCTCCCCCGGTCTTACTCGCCATGGTCTTATTCCTTTCAAACTTTAGGAAATCATTACCGGTCTTTTGTTTGCCCCAGGCAAGCTTAGATTGCAACAACAAGCCGACGACTCGGCGCGGCGATCGGCCTCAACTTTTGCGATTGAAAGACGATAGGGCATGGAGCGGACCGGGGTCAGCGACCCGGCGAAGGACTGGTCGTGTCGGATCGTGGACCGATGCAAGGAAGCGTGATCGTGAAGCTGGACCCCTGACGGGGCGTACTGGCGACGAAGACTTGGCCGTCGAGAAGTTCAGTGAAGGTCTTGACGATGTGCAACCCCAACCCGACTCCGCCGTAGGTGCGCGTTCTTGAATTGTCGATTTGCCGGAAACGATCGAAGATGAGCGGCAATTCTTCCACTGGAATGCCGACCCCGGTATCGCTAACCGTCACTTCGATGTGGTCTTTGTCGGGAAGGTGGCGGACGGTGATGCTCACGGAGCCCTCATCGGTGAATTTAAGCGCGTTGTTAACGAGGTTTTGTAAAATATGTTTAAGCTTATCGCGGTCCGTGTACAACGACGGAAGATCTGCCGGGTAGTCCCAATTGATGCTGATATCCTTTCCGAACGGATAATCATAAAGCGCTCTGAGCTCGTCCAGGAGGTTCGCGAACAGAAAAGGTTCGGGGTCCAAAGACAACGCGCCCGCTTCGATCTTGGTTGCGTTCATGATGCTGTTGACCATGAACAGGAGCTCGCCGGCGTGGTGGCCGACTTTATCCAAGGCTTTTTTCTGCTCCGCATTCACGTCGCCCATGATGCCCTCGTTCACGAGTCTCGCATAGCCGGAGATGACATTCAGCGGAGTCCTCAGCTCGTGCGACATCACACCCAAGAAGTCCTCTCGAACCAGGTTCGCCTTTTCCAGAGCCGAAGCCTGTTGGCGGGTTTGCTCGTAGAGCTGAGAATTGTGTATCGCCACCGCCACTTGGCCCGCGAGGCTGCGTAGAAAATTAATTTCTTCATCGCTATAGTGGCGTTCCTGCCGGGAATAAAGAGAGAGAATCCCGATGACGTGATTTTTCGCGATAAGCGGTAAACCGAGATAGGAGTGAAATCCCCGGGATATAAAAAATGCCGAATCCAGTCCTTCGTTGGCGATCTGAATCTTGGATACGAGAATGGCATCTTTCGAGCGCAGCACGGGGTGAAGCGGCGCGATTTGCAGGGACGATTCCGACTTCCAGGCGACGTCATCGATACCGCGGCAAGCCACCCGGCGAAGCGGTTCGTCGGTTTCACCGCACAGCATGACAGTCGTCGCGGTCCCCGGAACCAATCCGGCAAGCCATTCCAACAAAACGTCCAACACGGCGCGCACCTCGAGGGTCGACGTCGCCGCGAGGTTAAGCTCGTAAAGCGCGGCTTGCCGTTCGGTGTGGCGCTGAATTTCGCGCTGGGCCGATTTCTCCTTAGTGATGTCCCGGATCATGCAAACCGTGGCAATGGGATTCTGCTCGGCGTCGCGCATGACGAAGGACGAGAGGCTGATCGTGGTGTCGCCGCCGTGGGCCAGTAGTTCGTGGTTGCGTAACTTTCCTTCGAGAATCTCGCCCGCGAGCGTGTCGGTGGCTGGGCTAAAACCCATCGCCAGCGTCGACAAGGTTGAGCCTTCGATCTCGGTTTCGGGACGGGTGAAGATTTCGCAAGCGTTGTGATTTGCGACGCGAACGATGCCGTCGCTGTCCAAAATTAGCAGCGCGTCGTCCATCGCATTGATAATTTGTTTGGCGGCAAACTCGGGGGTGATGTTCACCAGATGGTATCGCCGAATCGTCCGGTCTGCGAGGATGATGAAGCCCAGGACCGGAATATATCCGAAGGGATAAAGCGGAATGCCGTAGGCGGCCAGGAAGTCAAAAGAACCCAGATACGCGATGCAAAAGGCGCGCAATAAGCCCTGGTTCCGCAATTTGCCGGCCCCCGACGGCGCAGCACGATAAGAGGTCCAATATTGGCGCAAGCTCATGACCACGAGGCAGAGAAAAAAGCATACGAAAAGCGTTCCCATCCAGTGATATACCGGGTAATAACCCCACGTATAGGAGCGCACGCCGCTGAAGAACGCGTCGGTGGATAAAACGGAGAGTAAAAAGCCGGCGGAAACTTCCCAGATCAACCAGACTCGACGCTTGTAGCGATGGTAACTCCCCAAGGCTGTCAACGTGAAGTGATATATGGACGCAGGAATGAAAACGATGCCGATGTGGCCGATTGTGCTCCAGGTCGCCGCAACGCGCTCGGTGGTCGCGCAGTACATGAATGAATAGCCCGATAACCAGAGCGCTGTCGTCGCAGTCATAATGAAAAAAGAAATACTGACATGCGACTGGCGTTCGGCGATAAGAACCTTAAGGCCGAGAGCCAACATCGTGCTCGCGGTGAGCAGGGTCGGCAGGGCGGACAAAGAAGTTTGATAATTACCGGGATTAAAAATCTCGATAGTCATAAGCCGCCGAGTGAGCTCTCAAGCGCCGCGGCGGCGCCGCACAGCGCAGCATGTGACGAAGGAGGTGAAAATCCTTCGTTGAGCCTTCCTTCGCGCCAAAACTTCAGGGTGCCATTGGACGCCGAGAACGAACCGGTGACGCGTGCTCTCTATGGCTTCGACAACGCCATCGTCGGCAAACGCACCCACGACTAGGCCACGTCCCAGTTTTTTGACGGCCTAGTGATGGGTCGTGTTTACCTCCAAGTTCCGCTGTCGGACAATGGCGTGAAGCTGGGTGTTGTCTTGCACCGTTATGCGATGTCCGCCACTATATTTTGTGTCGCTTTGCTCGTGGGCACGGGCACCGGTGAACTGAGTTTCGATGTCTTGGTACAACGAGCCGCCCAGAGCCACGTTTATCGCTTGCGCACCGCCGCAGATACCTAAAACAGGAAGATCCTGCGCCAATGCCGTCGCTGTCATTTCCAGCTCAAACTCGGTGCGCTGCGCTTTGACGACGCCGAGCTCCTTGAGCGGGATTTCGCCGTAGTATCGTGGGTGGATGTCAAAGTTTCCCCCGCTCACCAGACGGCGCAAAGCGGAGGTGGAACTATTTGCCGGTAAGATGAGTGGAATCGCGCCGGCACGCTCGATGGCGTGCAAATACCTTTGCGGTACGAATAGGGTGGCTTCTCGATGGTTCTTGAGCCCGCGAGGAACTTCGGAAATATCCGCGGTGACGCCGATCAATGGGCGCGCATCTCTCGTCATTTTTGCGTGTCGTAGAGACGTTTGTAAATCTGGTGATTGCGTAAAACAAGTTTAACATACCCCCGGGTTTCGACATAGGGAATGCGCTCGACGAACTCTTCGATGTCATCGGTGACGATTTCTCTTTCCCAACGGTCGACGGCGGCTTCGCCGGCATTATACGCAGCGATGGCCTTGTACCAGTTGTTCGAATAGCGTTGCAGCAAGTCCTTCAGATATTGCGTGCCGAGGGTGAGATTCACTTCGGGCTCGAAGAGCGTTTCTTGGGATGGCGCCGCCAGGCCGAGTTGTTTGGCGACCCGCGCTGCGGTCGGCGGGATCAACTGCATCAATCCGATCGCCGCAGCGGGCGAACGGGCGCGAGTGTCGAACAAACTTTCCTGGCGGATCAGCGCCAGAACGAGGTAAGGATCGAGATCGCGGTCTTGCGCCTTTTGTTGAATCAAATCCCAAAACGCGAGCGGATATCGGTAAAGGTCGCGCTCGCTGCGTGAGCTCGGCAATTGGTTGGCGAGTTGCAGGCTGCGGCCATAGGCGCCATTCTGAAAATATTGGCGCATGAGAAGCACGCGCACGCTGGCACCGGATTTTGTCCGGCGGTTGACCTCGTCGAGTTCCAGTACGGCGAGTTGGCGCAGGGAAAGCAACGAGAGTGCGCGAGCGCGGGTGATGTGAAATGACAAATCTGCCGCCACAGGTGGATCAGGCTCCTGGTCGGCGGATGGTCTGACAATTTTAGGCTCGTCGGCGACTTCGCCGAGGCGTTGGAGACCGCGTAGCGACAGCGTTTGGTAATAAGACTCCGTCGCCGTGTTGACGATTTGGCGGTAGAGCTGTCGCGAGCCCTCGAGGTCGCCCGATTTTTCGGCGACGCGAGCCTGCCAGTAAAGCGCCGCGGTGCCGAGCGGGCTGTTGCTTGACTGGGTCGCGAGAAGCTTGAGCGGTGTGGCTGCGGCGGCAAGATCGCCGTTTCGGTAATACAGCCAGGCAAGGCGCCAGGCGGCATCGTCACGCACCTGGCTCTTGGGAAAGAGGTTGATAATGTCGGTATAGAGCTGAATCGCTTCCGATTTTCTACCGAAGTATTCGTGGATGTCGGCTGCGGCGAAGCGGGCGCGGTCCACGTAAGCGCTGGTCGGGTATTTATCCAGGATCAATTTGAAATATTCGAATGCCTGGGCATTATCGTGCCGGTTCCAGTAAATTTGACCGATTTGATGGAGCGCCTTCGGCGCTTCAGGGCTCTCAGGGAATTCCCGGGCGATCAATTCGAGCAACGGGATGGATTCGTTTCTGCTCCGTGCCGAGAGATAAAGATTCGCGAGCTTGACCAAATAGCGCAGCCGGGCCTCGGCATCTGTCGCGTTGTTCAAGAGCTTCTTGTAAAGGACTTCGGCTTCGTTGATTTGTCGCTCCCTCATCAAGCGGTCGGCCTCATCGGCGAGGGATTCGATCGTGCGGAAGGCGAAAATTTCGGGAAAGGACTCGCGTAACTTGGCCTGGGCTTGCCTGGAGGCGGTCGACCACCGAGAATTGGGTGACTGATCGCGCAGCTCGTTATAGAGCGCATGAGCGCGGCGGGGATCGCCTTGCGCTTCTTGGATCTGTGCTTGAAGAAACAGCGCTTCGTCAGCGATGTCACGTTGCGCCACTTTTTCGGCCCGCAGCCGGCGCAGGGTTTCTGCGGCCGGCGCATATTTTTTCTCGGCGATGTCGATCTTGGCCTGGAGCAACGCGACGGAGTGAACCCAAATACTCTGCGGAAACTGTTGTTTCAGTTGAGCCAGCAGACGGCGCGCCTGATCCCATTTCGATTCGCTAAAGTTGATTGCCGCGAGGTAATACAAACTGTAGTCCGCGAGACGGAACTTGGGTTCAATTAACCTCTCGAAGAGATCCTTGGCCTCGATGGATTTGCCGTTGGTGTAAAGAGAGTAAGCTTTCGCGAAGCTTTCGTTTTGATCATTTGTCTGCGAATAGCCGGGTTCTGTCAAAGCTCCGAGCGCCACAACCAGCCATAGTGCGAGTTTTCGATATGCCATTTGCTGGGGAAAGTGTAGCGAAGCTGATCGAACGATTCAATCAAAAGCTTTCTGTCGCTATTTACGACCGTCACTAATTCCCGGCGACTAAAAGTGCGATTCGACTACAGTGTTGTTTTTTATACCATTGGAAGTTATGGTTTTTTGCGGTTGATGCGGAGGTCGCGGATGGACCGGGTGCTGGACAGGAAGCCGGCGAAAAAAAACGGGAGGAGGATTTTCTTGAAGATCGAAGGTAGTTACACGTTTAACGCGCCACGAGACCGCGTCTGGCAAGTCTTGCTCGATCCAAAAGTCATGGCACAGTGCATGCCGGGCTGCGAGAGTATGAACGAGGTTGCGCCGGATCAATTCGAGGCGGTCATGAAAGTCGGCGTCGCGTCGGTAAAAGGTACGTACAAAGGTAAGGTTGCGATCAAAGATAAGCAAGCCCCGTCTCATTACGTTTTGAGCGGTCAAGGGTCGGGCGGCCCCGGTTTTATGCAAGGCGATGTGGCGATTGATTTAGAAGAACGCGATGGACAAACTTTGCTCAAATATAGCACTGACGCGAAAATCGGTGGGCTTATTGCCAGTATCGGCCAACGAATGATGAGCGGCGTCGCTAAAATGATGGTGGACCAGTTTTTCAAGAAAATGGAGACATTTATTTAGCAACCTGATAGTACACTCCTGTTGATCATCTTGCCGCCAGGTTGATTAGTCCGATCCGAAGATTCGAGTCACTCGTGTCCCCGATAACCAGCGTTATTATCCCAACCTATAACCGATGGCCTCTAGTTGTCGAAGCTGTCGACTCTGTGCTTGCGCAGAGTTTTCAAGATATTGAGATCATCGTGGTCGATGACGGTTCGACCGATGGCACAACCAATCGATTGGCGAAATTCGATGGACGATTGCGGCTGTTCACGACAACGAGACGGGGTGTCGCTGCGGCGCGTAATTTCGGTGTCAGCCAAGCCCAGGGGTGTTACGTCGCGTTTCTTGATTCCGACGATTTGTGGTTGCCGGGTAAGTTGGAGACCCAAATAGCTTTCCTAGACCGGCACCCGGAGATTCAAATCTGCCAGACCGACGAGATTTGGGTTCGCAATGGTGTCAGAGTTAATCCTAAAGCGATGCATCGAAAACCTTCCGGTGACATCTTTGTACGTAGCTTGGACCTCTGTTTGATAAGTCCGTCCGCGGTGATGATGACGAGGGAGCTTTTCCAGTGCATCGGCGGTTTCGATGAGTCTTTCCCCGTGTGCGAAGACTACGACCTTTGGTTGCGCGTCACCTCGGTGTATTCAGTCCCCTTGATCCCCGAGGCTCTCGTCGTCAAGCGGGGTGGTCATGCGGATCAGTTGTCGCGTTCCCTGTGGGGCATGGATCGATATCGAGTTTTGGCGCTGCAAAAAATCTTGCGATCGGGTCTTGATGGCGTGCCTAGGACGGCGGCACGCGATGTGTTGCGGCGCAAAGTATTGATCCTTGCCCAGGGCGCGCGCAAGCGGGGAAAAGAGCAAGAAGCGCAGGACTACGAGGCGACGCTGGCGGAATTTACACAGGAGAAAATCGATGTCGGAGAGCGAGATCCGCGCTTACGCGCAGGGGAGAGGTTTTCATGACCAGACGCTGACGCGATGGCTCGGCTGGGAACGGACGGATAGGGACGCGCTCGGAGAACTCGCTAGCGGGCTAAAAATTGGCGAAAATCATCTGCGCGACATGATGGACTGGCTGGAGGACACGGCGTCGCGCGATCACGCCAAGATCAGTCAAATCTTAGCAACGAAGGCAATTAGCGACCTGAGCACCGACCCGCGATTGGGCCGGGCCGACAAAGTTAAGCGAATTAAAGAGCATCTCAGGAGGTTGAGATTCCCGCGCTTGGCGCAAACCGAAGACGAAATTCGGACGAGGATTCAGAGTTTGAAACTCCACCCGGAGATTCGCGTAAGCGTCCCGCCGGGATTGGAAGGCGGGCGGCTCCACGTCGAATTCACCGCTACGAGCGCGACGGAGCTGCTGACGATTGCAGGGAAACTTCGCGCAGCTGCCGAGACGAGTTTGGCGCCCGAGATCTTCGAGTTGCTGGCCGGAACCCATCGCGAGAAGGAACGCGAATAGAACTGGTTACCGCATGGAAAACTTTCGCCCCGAAGAGCTGATCGTTGAACACGGCTCAGAGTCGAGTCGCATCTACGCAAATCTGCGGCGTACGCTGCCGCAAGTTCCCGTAAAATTCGTCGACGACATTGGATCGGATGCCAATACGCATTTTGCGCACCGCGATCCCTTTGGCGCGGCAAAAAAGAAACTTTATTTAACTCGCTACAAAGGGGATTTCTTCAAAAAATGTCCGGGCAGCGACGGGCAGGTATGCTGTAACTATTTCGTGATCAACTTCGCCAGTAACTGCCCGATGGATTGCAGTTACTGCTACCTGCAGGAGTATCTACTCGATAATGCTTCGCTCAAGGTGTTTAGCAACGTCGACGATTTGATCGACGAAGCTGATCGCACTTTGCAAAAGCATCGCGGTGTCTTTTTCCGCATCGGAACCGGCGAGATAACCGATAGCCTGGCGCTCGAGCCGTACACCGGTATGGTGAGAGAGCTGATCCCTTACTTCGCTGAACAACTCAACGTGCTGCTCGAGCTGAAAACCAAGAGCGATTGCGTCGATAGCATCCTCGATCTCGATCCTAAAGGTCGCGTCGTGGTGGCCTGGTCGATGAACCCTCAGCCGGTGATCGATCTCGACGAGCGGGGCACAGCGTCGTTCGATGACCGGCTCGTCGCCGCGCGCCGTTGTCAGGACGCCGGCTACCGTCTGGGCTTCCACTTCGACCCGATGATTGAATATCGCGGATGGGAGGCGGATTACCAGACGATGCTCGAGCAGATATTTGCGACCATCGATTGGCACCGGCTTTCCTGGTTGAGTCTCGGCGTGTTGCGCGAGACGCCCAGACTTAAGCGGATGATGCGCGAACGGTTTCCGCATAGCCGGCTTCTGACCGGCGAACAAGTGCTTTGTCCCGACGGCAAGATGCGCTACTTCCAGCCATTGCGTGTGGAGATGTACCGAAAGATGGTCGCGTGGATTCGTCGCGCTGCGCCGACGGTCAAGATTTACCTTTGCATGGAATCGCGAGACGTATGGCAACAGGTGTTTGGTTTCGCTCCAGCCTGCGAGAAGGAACTGGGCAATCAAATGGCGCCGGTCGATTGATGATCAAAAAATGCTGAACAAAGACAGTGCGATCGGCGTCTTTGACTCGGGAATAGGCGGTCTCACAGTGCTACACCAGATTATCGAAGCCTTGCCGCGGGAAAACACGGTCTATTTGGGAGATACCGCACGGGCGCCGTATGGTACGAAATCAGTGGAGACGGTACTGCGCTATTCTTTTGAAAATAGTGAATTTCTCATTGAGAAGGGCGTCAAAATCGTCGTCGTGGCATGTAATACTTCGACGGCCATTGCCTTGAGTCAACTAAGGGACCGATTCTCCATTCCAGTGATCGGCGTGATCGAGCCGGGGGTGCGGCGCGCGATCAGAAGCACAAGAATCAATAAAGTCGGCGTCATTGGTACCGAAGCGACGATTCAAAGCGGGGCGTACACCCATGCCCTCAAAGCGGCGAATCCTGCCATCGAAGTCTACAGTCGAGCCTGCCCGCTATTCGTCCCGTTAGTCGAGGAAGGTTGGATAGACAACGACGTGGTCGAGATGACTGCCAAGGCTTACCTGCAGGGTTTTAAACAAAGCGGTGTCGATACCCTGATTCTGGGCTGCACGCATTATCCATTGCTTAAGAAAGCCATCCGCAGGTTTCTCGGTGGAGGGGTGCGGCTGGTTGATTCCGCCGAGGAAACCGCGAAAGAAGTGGCGATAGTTCTTAGACGGATTTCAGTCATGAGAAAAAACGGCAAAGGCACGCATAGTTTCTTCGTCACCGACGCGCCGGACCGTTTCATCAAAGTCGGCCGGCGGTTTCTCGGCGAGAAAGTCGAATCGGCGGTGCGTATTGAACGTTGACGCGCTGACTTCGTTCCTCAAGAATGGCTTTAAGTTGGCGGCGGAATCAGGTAATTTAATATTCTCTAGTTGAATCGGCATCTTTTCCGTCGCAGACCCAGTAGAGAGAAAGTTCATCGTCTTATGGATTGGATAAAGAGAATCATCGGCACCAAGAACGACCGAGAAATCAAGCGGATTCGTCCTTACGTTGAGCAGATCAACAACTGGGAAAATGACTATCAGCGGTTCACTGATGCAGAATTGAAGGCACGAACCGACCAGTTTAAAGCGCGCGTTTCCGACGCTACCGCGGGGCTGAAAAAGGAGCTCGAAGAAGCGCACGCCGAAGGCGCGAACGCGGAACCGGATCGCCGCGATGAGTTCAAAACTCAAATAGGAGAGATCGATAAGCAGTTGCGTGAGAAAGAGGCTGAAGTTCTCGAAGAGCTTCTGCCGGAAGCGTTCGCGGCTGTGCGCGAGGCTTCACGGCGCACGATCGGATTGCGACACTTCGATGTGCAGCTGATCGGCGGCGTCGTGCTTCACGAGGGCAAAATCGCCGAGATGAAAACCGGTGAAGGCAAAACTCTCGTGGCGACTCTGCCGCTTTACTTAAATGCTTTAACGGGCCGCGGCGTCCATCTGATCACGGTAAACGACTATCTAGCGCGGCGCGACGTGCAGTGGATGGGGCCGATATTCCACAAGTTGGGGTTGTCAACGGCGTCCATCGTGCACGAAGCGAGTTATCTTTTCGACCCGACGTTTATCACTCAGGACTATCGTTATCTCAATTTGCGGCCGATTGGCCGGCAAGAAGCCTATCTCGCCGATATTACTTACGGCACTAACAACGAATTTGGCTTCGACTATTTACGCGACAACATGAAGTTCTCGTTGGAGGAATATGTCCAACGGGAGCTCAACTATGCGGTGGTGGACGAAGTTGACAATATCCTCATCGATGAAGCGCGAACCCCGCTGATCATTTCCGGGCCGGCGGAGGAGTCCACCGATAAGTATTACAATATCGACCGCATCATTCCGAAACTGCAACGGGGCGCGGTGATCCAGGGCGATCCTTCGCAGGAGGACCGCGCGGCCATCGACGCCAAGGGAGATTACACGGTCGATGAGAAAAGCCGCTCTGTGACGCTGACGGAGGGTGGAGTAGCGAAAGTCGAGCGTTTGCTCGGCGTGCATAATCTCTACGATCCGCGTCAGATCGATACGTTGCACCACGTGCAGCAAGCGCTCAAAGCGCACGCGATTTTTAAACGCGATGTCGACTACGTCGTCAAGGATGGCGAAGTGATTATCGTTGATGAATTCACCGGCCGGTTGATGCCGGGCAGGCGCTGGTCGGATGGATTGCACCAGGCGGTCGAAGCTAAGGAGCGCGTGCATATCCGCGAGGAAAACCAAACGCTTGCGACCATCACAATCCAAAATTATTTCCGTATGTACAAAAAGTTGGCGGGAATGACCGGAACCGCGGACACGGAGGTCATCCCAACCCATCGCGCCATGGTGCGTCAGGATCTTCCGGACGTGGTCTATCGCACCGACAATGAAAAATACGACGCGGTCGTTCAGGAGATCGAAGAGCGAAGCAAGAAGGGGCAACCCATATTGGTTGGTACGACCTCCGTGGCGAAATCCGAGCGGATCTCGCGCATGCTCAAAAAGAAGGGCATCAAGCACAACGTGTTGAATGCGGTGAACCATGAAGCCGAGGCGAGCATCATCGCTCAGGCCGGCAGGTTTGTCGCAGTGACCATCGCGACCAACATGGCGGGACGTGGCACAGATATTCTCCTCGGCGGCAATCCGGAATTTCTTGCGCGGTCGGATATGGAAAACGAATGGATCAGCCGCGCGACAAAACTGCCGATTCAAGGCGCGGCGCGCTACGAAGACGCCCTGCGCGAGCTCAGAGAAAAATACGAAGAAGAAGTGCAGCGGGCGGAAAAAAAATATCTGAAGGATGGAGAGGTTTTCGATCAAAGACGCGGCGAAGCTCTAAAGCGAATCACGGAACTTCAGCGTGAGATCCGGGAGATTTCGCCTTTTCGCGAGGCGCGCGAGCGTTACGAGGATCTTTCAGCGACGCAACTGATTGAAGCATTGCACAATATGCGTCCGATTCCAGAAGGGTATCTGCGCAGTAAAGAAGCACTCGAAGCCGCGGTTCTGAACGCATCTAGCGATACCGATCCCGAGACGGCGAGCGAATTCGCCGAAGCAAGGGACGGATTTACTGCGGCTTTGGAACGCTGGCAACAAAACAACGGAGAGCGCGAAGCTTTGATCGAAGCGCTCGATGAGAAACGCCGGATTTACGAGCAACGCCTGATCGATCTGGAGTTTGAAAACGCTCGCGCCGTCCTTGCCGACGGTGAACATGCCGCAGTCATTACGGAATACGATCAAGCCCATCGTGCCTTCGAGGAAGCCGAAGCCCGCTGCGAGGAAATCCGAGTGCCGTACGAGGAATCGATACAGGTCGCTCAGCAAAACTACGAAGCGACACGGCAGGAATATCTTCGCATGGTCGAACAGGTTCGAGAAGAGCTGGATAAAGCCCCGGACCAAAATCGGCAGCGATTTGGTGAAATCTTGGAAAACTACAACAAGGTGTGCAGCGAGGAAAAAGAGCGCGTTATCGCCGCCGGGGGATTGCATATTCTAGGCACGGAACGTCACGAAAGTCGGCGTATCGATAACCAATTGCGCGGACGCGCTGGCCGGCAGGGCGACCCGGGTTCGTCGCGGGACCGAATCCAAGGCATCATGAGTCGGCTCGGCATGGAGGAGGGTGTGCCGATCGAGCATGGATTGGTGACTCGTGCCATCGAAAATGCTCAAAAAAAGGTTGAAGGGCACAACTTCGATATTCGTAAACATCTTTTGGAATACGATGACGTGCTCAATAAGCAACGTGAGGTTGTCTACAACCAAAGGCGGGAGGTGTTGAAAGGCGAGGCCTTGAAAGAGCAGGTGCTCGAAATGGCCGAGGATCTTGTTGAAGACATTGTCGGACGATACTCAGACAAAGAGCTTCATCCGTCCGAATGGGATCTCGCAGGTTTAAGCGAAGCGTTTTATCATCAGTTTAATGTTCGCTTGGAGTTTAAGGCCGAGGAGGAAGAGTCGTTGTCGGCGGAAGGTCTATCGGAAACGGCACACCAGCGGGTGTTGCAAACTTACGAAGATAAGGAAAAACGTTTTGGCGAGCCGATGCTCCGGCAATTGGAAAAAATCATTATGCTGCAAACCATCGACAGCCTCTGGAAGGATCATCTTCTAAACATGGATCATCTCAAAGAGGGCATTGGTTTGCGCGGCTACGGGCAAAAGAATCCGCTCCAGGAGTACCAGAAAGAGGGATTCGACATGTTCGAAGAGATGGTGCGTCGGAAAGAAGAAGACGTCGTGCAAAAATTGTTCACCGTCGAACTAGCGCGAGAAAGCGTCGCGCGCGAAATCGACATCGAGCAGCCGCGGCCACAACGCATGGTATTGAGTCGTGGCGAAGACGCAATATCGGCACGTGCGAGCGGCGTCGCGGTCAAACGCGAAGGGGAGAAAGTCGGGCGCAACGACCCCTGCCCGTGTGGTAGCGGCAAGAAATACAAGCGCTGCCACGGCAAGTAACGGCGCTTTTAAGTCGGTGATTCACTCCGATGTCATTCGTCGGGCGGCTCCGTGCGCACACGTTATTCACGCAAATGAGCAATCCACCCCCGGCGAAAATCACGGATAATCTCCACATCTGAGCTTTTAAAGCGCGCTAGTAGACTGAATTCTGCTCGGGCTTCAAATAGTTTTGTCAATTGCTTGCAGGTGGTCTTCGCGATTTCAGTGCGCTGTCGCTCTTGCCGGCATCGCTTTATAGCCGTCTTCGTGTCGAGTGTCGGACGGGACGCTGTTGCCTGCGCCCAATTTGATGATGCGATCTTTGAACGCGTGTAAATCTTTGGTGGAGTTGCGCGTGTCGATGACTAGCTTTGCGGCCTCCACGATTTTTCGGAAATCGTAAACGCTATGGTCGGTAAGAATAATGACGCAATCGTTTTCGGCGACTTCTGCTGGAGTCGTGTCGACCGACTCTAACACGCTTTGGCCGAGACGCAACGTCGGCACGAGCGGATCGTTGTAAGAGAGAATCGCTCCCTTGTCATTAAGTAGCCGCATGACATCGAGCGCGGGCGATTCGCGGCAATCGCTGACGTCCTTTTTATAGGCAACGCCGAGGATCATAATTTTGGAGCCGCGAATGCTTTTGGAAACCCGATTGAGCCCGTCGGCCACCAGAGTCGTTACCACCGACGGCATCATGCCATTGATCTCCGCCGCCAGTCCGATAAAGCGCGCTTGAAAATTAAGCGCCTTCAGCTTCCACGCTAAATAATGCGGATCGATCGGAATGCAATGACCGCCGAGTCCTGGGCCAGGGTAGAATGGGGAGAAACCGAAAGGCTTGGTCGCTGCCGCGTCGATCACTTCGTAAACATCGACTCCCAACAGATCTCACATGAGCGCAAGCTCGTTTACCATTCCGATGTTCACGCTGCGAAAAGTGTTTTCGAGTAGTTTTACCATCTCGGCGCACTTGGTGCTACTGACGGGAATGACCTTATCAATGAATTGCGAATAGAACAGACGGGCAATTTCCGTGCATTCGACAGTAATGCCGCCGACTATTTTTGGCGTGTTGCGTGTATTGAACTTGGCATTTCCCGGATCAATTCTCTCTGGTGAGAAGGCAACGCAAAAATCACTGCCAATCTTGAGTCCGGACCTTTCGAGCTCAGGCACAATCAGCTCGTCGGTCGTTCCAGGATAGGTTGTGCTTTCCAAAACGATCAGCTGGCCAGGATGAAGGTACTTCCGAATTTCCTCCGTCGCTGAAAGAATAAAAGAAATATCGGGGTCGCGGCTTTTGCTCAACGGCGTCGGCACGCAAATGCTCACGGTATCGGCATTTGCGAGTGCGCTGAAATCAGCCGTCGGGGTAAATTTTCCCGCACCGACGGCAGCGGCGATGCTTTTGTCGGGAACGTCCAAAATATACGACGTGCGCTGTTTGAGTGTCGCGATTTTGTTCGTGTCGAGATCGATGCCGATGACATCGAAGCCCGCCGCCACGATCTCCATGGCCAAGGGCAAGCCAACATATCCCAGTCCGATGACCGCCGCGGTGGCATTATGCGCCTCGATCTTGTTTTTTAAGCCATTCATATTACGAGACCGCCCGGGTATTCATTTGTGTCTTGCTGTCGCTTCGCGTCATTTTGAACTCCTGAATCCGAATGCTGTATTTTTCTATCAGTTCATAGAGATTTACCCGGCTGATTCCAAGTTCGCGAGCTGCTCGGCTAATGTACGAAATCCATCTCGATGGCTCGTTTGGCAAGCTTTAGGTTAACGTCCATCGGAATGTGATCCAATGCAAACCCCAAGTCGCTCGGCTCGAGAACGGAATGGGGACTCAGAACGACTGCGCGACTGATCAAATTTTCGAGCTCGCGAACGTTGCCAGGCCACGGATGCATCAACAACGCGTCTTTCGCTTCAGGCGAGAGAATCATCGGAGCCTTTCGGTGGTCTTTGCATAACTTTCTTAGAAAATGTTGCGCCAGGGGAATGATATCTTCCTTACGTTCCCGAAGCGGTGGCATATCGAGGGGCACGATCTTCAATCGATAGTACAGATCCTCACGGAATAAATGGTTTTCCACTTCTTTTTTCAGATCGCGATTCGTTGCTGCAATAATTCGGACGTTGAGATCGACGAACTGCGTTCCGCCGACTCTCTCGATCTTTCGGTCTTGCAGGAAACGCAAGAGTTTGACCTGAAGTGGCGGCGCAAGTTCTCCGATTTCATCGAGGAACAAAGTGCCCGTATCCGCAAGCTCAAATTTCCCCAACTTCTGAGCATGCGCTCCGGCGGAGGCGCCTTTTTCATAACCGAACAATTCGTTTTCAAGAAGGTGTTCGGGAATGGCGCCGCAATTGACGACGACAAAGGGATTGTTCTTTCGTTCACTCTGCAGATGAATCGCGCGGGCGACGACTTCCTTGCCGGTTCCGCTTTCTCCGCCGATCAAAACGGAGATGTCCGACACGGCAACTCGCTCGATGAAACGAAAGATGTTCTTGATGCTATTTGATTTTCCGACCATACCGAGAAATCCATCCGCAAAGGCTTGAATGTCTTGGTGCGCTCGCCGGTGCAATTCATGGATGTGTGACGCGCGTTTAATCATGATTTTAAGTTCTTCGAGGCGAACAGGCTTGGCATAATAATCGAACGCGCCCAGTCGTACGGCGCGGAAGGCATTTTGATCATCGTTATTGCCGGTGACGACGATGGCTCTCGTCGATGGTTCTTGGGAAAGAAATTGTTCGAGCAGGCGCATACCACCGAGGTCCGCCGGATTGTTTGGATTCAACGATAAGTCCAACGTGACGACAGCGGGTTTTTCTTTCTCAAAAATGCTTAGGGCTTCGCCTTCAATCGAGCTCGTGAAAACCTGGTAATCAGCTTCCAAGGCGTAGCGCATTTGCTTGAGAATATTCTCTTCGTCATCAACGAGAAGAAGTTTTGGATTCACGGTTTCACGATCCTTTCTTTTGTCCGATTAGACTCAGCTGGTCATCGCTCTTGGAAACATAGTGGTCGCAATTGAATCGTTAACCGCTTTCTCAAGTCGCATTGGACAACTCATCGAGCGGTTCGCTGCGCAACCCAACCCACGCTGGAATAATGGCTGATCTCAGTGACCGGGAAGTGTAATAAAGGAGGAGAGAACCTAATAGAATTAAGTTCACTGCGGACAACGCGCCCGGTTCGTGAGTCTTTGCCATGAGGTGATACGTGGAAATACGGAAATCTCTACTGGAAAATAGCAAGTCGTGTGCCAACGCGCTTTAGCTTCCATTGTTATCGTTCATCGTTTGGTGCCTTTATTAATTGTGGAGTTGAGCTGGTTGACAATATTCCAAACAACTGCCTCCTTAGCTCTATAGGTGAAGATATCATTGGCATGAAACTAAAATCTCTGGACGACGTTTCGTCAGGCACAAATGACAGATTTCTAAATTGCCGAACACATAACAACGCGTCTCGAAGCGAGAGGGGATGCAATTACGCAAATTGCGATCTCAAAGACATTAGCGCCCGACTAGTTTGAACGCCACGGGCAACATAGTGGAATGGAACGACTAGTTTATCCCCTCCACCGTTGAATGGTGGCACGTAGATCCCCATAGAAAATTTGATGGAGACTGTGTGCTGGCCAATGAATGGGACATTTGGCGAGCCTCAATCCGAAAAAATAGGTGTCAAAAGTGTTTACAGGAAATCCTTTAAGCACCAAGAGTTGCTTGGAAGCATTTAACAAAAAATTAGTTAATTTGACTACTTATCGCGATAATAATCGGTACCGACTTGACCTTTGAAAGTGCAAAAGCGGGTAACAAATTTCTTGAATTGAACCCCATAATATGGCAAAAATGCCAGGTAGTTTAGGATCGAATGGAATGGTAGGCTTTATTGCAATGGTTGATCGGATTGACCGAAGTCCTCTTGAGTGCTCCGGCCGAAGAGGCCATTGCTTGGGGTGCGACGACCCAAAGGAAGCAACCAATGCGGTCACCCCTTCGTCGCACTAATTACAAGATGAGCGACTTCTTGGCCTCCCTTCCGTGCGTTGTCTACGAGACTACCTCGGACTTCACGATTAGAGTCATCTCTCCAAACGCTTTCGACCTCATTGGTATTCAGGCGGAATCTTTGCAAGGTAATCGCTCGCTTTGGGAGGACAGGCTGAATCAAGAAGATCGACAGCGGCTCTTTGCGCGACTGGACCAGCTCCAAGAAGCTGAAATAGCATGTGAGGATCACGGACTGCTTGACGATCAAGGACTCCCGGTGCGGGTATCTCATAGTTTTCGAAAGGTGGGAAAGGACGACAGTATTCGCATCCATGGTTCTATCACCCCGCTTATGCGCGACGTTCGGGCCCGCTCTCTCGATAGCGCGGTTATTTCCCAATTCATTCACAAAATTGGAAATCATTTTCAGTTGATTAACCTTCTGATTGGCTCCCTGAAACGTAATGGAACGTCGAACCATGAAATACAATCGCTGCAAGACACGGTTGACCAAGCCGTCGAGTTCACGCGTTCATTTTCGCACTATACTCAAACTCCAGTTTACTTATCGGCTGTGGAATTAGGTGAGATACTTCGTTCAGTGATCGAATCCGCGAGCCCTCTATTCGAAGAAAAAAAAGTTTCGTTTAAAGCCATCGTTGATGATTCGCTAACGGGATCTCAAATTTGCGGAGATCCTTTTCTCCTCGAACTTGCATTGAGTTCGATCATCCAAAATGCCCTCGAAGCGACAAAAAGCGCCGATCAAGTGGTCATCGATGCCCGGAAGGAAACCTTTCCTTTGACTTCACGATCGGTTGCCCGAGTCTGGATTGCGGACAGCGGAATCGGGATGGAAAAAGAAATACTAGCAAAAGCCTCAGTGCCTTTTTTCAGCTCCAAGCGGGAAAGGAGCGGACTGGGACTTAGCATGGCAATTCGTATCTTGGAAATGCACGGGGGACTCTTGAATATTTCGAGCAATGAGAGTTCCGGGACACGGGTGGAAATAACGCTTCCCGTGAGTGAATCGACTGAGTGGTCCCATCGATAGAAGAATTTCGAGGTGTACACGTCTGTTATGTATAATGTATTAATTGTTGAAGACCATGATCGGTTGAGGGAGCAGCTGGGTCAGTTTTACGAGCAGGAAGGTTTCCGCGTTACCACTGCGTCTTGTGGCGAGGAAGGCGTAAAGATACTGTCCGAGGAAAAATTTGCTATCGTTGTTTCCGACGTTAAAATGCCAGGAATGGATGGGTTTCAATTGGCGCGTCACGTTCGCGAAAAGTGCCCCGATACTGACGTTATCCTAGTCACTGCTTTTGGAAACATTAAGCAAGCGGTGGAAGCGATGAAGCTTGGAGCGAGTGATTATATCACTAAGCCGTTCCAACCTGAGGCGATTCGTCTGGTAAGCGAGAAGCTGATCGAAAAACGACGCTTACTGGACGAAGTTCGCGAGCTTCGTCAAAAGGTTCACGAGGAACATCATTTGGAAAACATTCTCAGCAAAAGTCCGAAGATGCTGAAAGTGTTCGATCTCATCAGATCGTTAGCTGAAACCGATTCCGGAGTGATGATTACGGGTGAGACTGGAACGGGGAAGGAATTGGTGGCCCGCGCCATCCATAATTTGAGTCGACGCCGGTCAAAACAATTTGTTGCGATCAACTGCGGAGCGTTTCCAGACACATTGCTCGAGAGCGAGTTGTTTGGCTACGAAAAGGGCGCGTTCACGGGAGCCGTCCAGAGCCGCGCCGGGAAAATTGAAATTGCCGACGGGGGAACTCTTTTTCTCGACGAGATTGAGACCATGGCGCCGCCGATGCAAGTTAAACTTTTGAGAGTGCTGCAGGAACGAGAGGTTGAGCGTTTAGGTGGGAATCGTAAGGTAAAAGTCGACATGAGAGTAGTTGCTGCGACTAACGTGGATTTAAAGATCTGTTTAGCTCGCGGAACGCTGCGTGAAGATTTTTATTATCGAATTAACGTCATCCCGCTGGAGCTGCCGCCGTTGCGGGAACGATTGGAAGATCTTCCCGTGCTGATAAATCATATTTTGAGTAAACATGCTGTCGCGCAGGAGAAAAAAATTAAACAAGTTGGCCCTCAAGTTCTTGATCATATGCTCGCGTATCGGTGGCCTGGTAATATCAGAGAGCTTGAGAATATTCTCGAGCGCGCTATCGTCAAATGCCAAGGCGAAATTATTGAAGACGTTGATCTGCCAGCGCCACCGCAAAGGATTCTTGATCGTCTCTATGTCAGTAATGGCGACGGTGACTTATCACTTAAGCAGTGGCTACAGCGCAGCGAAAAAGAATATCTCAGAAGTCTCTTAATCAAACATAAAGGCGCTATTTCCTTGACGGCCGTTGAGGCAAAGGTCGATAACAAAACGCTCTACAGAAAGATGAGGAGGCATGGACTCCACAAGGAATCCTTTAAAGATTTGGGATAGTTGACCCGTCTCTTGCTCTGGTGTTTGTTTTGCTCTCCTTATAGTGCCGGGGTCACAGAAAACCTCGTTCATCCATCAAATGTGAGTGACCGAAACGACCATGCTTCGATACGGGTGTTTAAGGCGAAAGTGGCACGATTGGGTGACGGCTAATACGTGCCAATTCAAGAGCAGCGGTCGAGCGCGGTCTCAGTTGTCTGGGATTGCCGAAGTGTAGTGTATTGGCATTCGGCGGTTGAGAGCGACTCGATGTCAGGTCAAAAATTCTCGTGAGTTGACGGGTGGTGCTGACCTGACAGGTCCGGAGGTCTCCAGATCGTTCCTAGCACGGTGCTCGTCGTGATGCTGTTCAACCTTTGACGCAAAGGCAAAGCCTGATCCATTGGTGATAACTATTGCGAAATTCGAGTACGAGTATCATGCCCTTAAATTTCGTCGGCAAGCGGCACTGATATCACTGCCCTGGACCTGTGAGACATCCTTCACACCATCGGTCTCCAATCGAACGCTCTTTAGGAACGACGTTCGCCACGTTTTACTGATCATGGATTTATGGGCGTCAGAATGAAAGGACTGGTCTTAAGCGGAGGCCGGGGCACAAGACTGCGACCCCTTACCCACACCGCCGCGAAGCAACTCGTGCCAGTTGGCAATCGGCCCATTCTATTTCACGTATTGGACAATCTCAAAGATGCCGGCATCGAGCAAGTGGGAATCGTGATCTCGCCGGAGACTGGCAACGCTGTGCGGGAAGCTGTGGGTCTAGGACAGCTCTGGGGAATGAAGGTTGAATATATACTCCAAAACGACCCCCTGGGGCTCGCTCACGCGGTCAAGATTGCCCAGCCGTACCTGGAATCTGATTCCTTTGTCATGTATCTCGGCGACAATCTAATAGGGTCTGGCATCGGAAAGTATCGCGAGAAATTCGAATTATTAGGAGCTGACGCATCGATCTTGCTAAAGGAAGTCGACAATCCTTCGAGTTTCGGAATTGCGGAGATTGATCATGATCAAAGGGTCATTCGTTTGGTTGAAAAACCTAAACAGCCGAAATCCAACTTAGCATTGGTCGGTATCTATTTTTTCACCGGCCAGATTCATAAGGCGATTAACATCATCTCACCCTCATGGCGTGGCGAGCTCGAAATCACGGATGCGATTCAAGCACTGCTCGACGCCGGTGGTAAAGTCTTGAGCGACCGCATTGATGCCTGGTGGCTGGATACAGGGAAGAAAGACGATTTGCTTACCGCCAACACTGTGGTGCTGGACGAATGGGTGAAGCGTCGCATTGACGGAGAAGTCGACGCACAAAGTCAAGTCACCGGCCGCGTGCAGCTGGGGTACGGTAGCCGCGTCGTTAATAGCACGGTGCGCGGTCCCGCCGTGATCGGCGAAAACGTGCTCGTGGAAAATTCCTTTGTAGGACCATTCACATCGATTGGAAACGGTTGCCGAATCGTTTCGTCCGTCCTGGAGCATTGCGTATTACTGGAAAGTGCGCGAATTGAGCATGTCGATCGCCTGGAAGACAGTCTGATCGGGAAAAATTCCGTCGTGCTCAGAAACCACGAAATTCATCAAGCCTATCGGCTCATGATCGGCGACGATTCAGAGGTCTTACTGTAATGTCGTTTGGCTTTAGTCCCACCGCGATCCCTGAAGTTATGGTGATTGATCCTCGGGTATTTCCAGATCAACGCGGTTTTTTCATGGAGACTTACAAGTGTTCCGAATTTGCAGCGCATGGAATCACGGGGACGTTCGTGCAGTGCAATCATTCGAAATCCTCAAAAGGGATCCTTCGCGGACTACACTATCAGAAGCATCCTAAAGCCCAATGTAAGCTCGTCCGGGCGGTTTCGGGTGAGATCTATGATGTGGTCGTTGATTTGCGGCAAGGCGGGCCAACTTACGGGAAATGGATTGCGGTAGAGCTTTCAGGGGAGAACAGGAAAATGCTGTACATACCCACCGGTTTCGCACATGGATTTTGCGTGACCAGTGAAGAAGCGGAGATCTTGTACATGGCGACGGAAGAGTACGCACCGGAATATGAAGCAGGAGTGTTCTGGAATGATGCCGAATTAGCGATCGACTGGCCGCTGGCAGAGCCACAGCTATCATCGCGGGACCATGCATGGCCGCCCCTTAAATGGGCAGAAAATAATTTCCGTTACAACGCCGTAGCTTAATGTCGATGTGTGGGCAAGTTTGAAAGGAGCGGGCCTCGAGACTGTGTCACAATTTCGAAATTCGAAGACCTTTGGAGAGACACAGGGCATATATGTACCGAAATCAAAGATCGCATCCTAAATTTTGCCCCACATAAAATCCAAAGTGAGACAGTTACAACTCAAGCGCTCCTTAAAATTCGGACATGGCCCCTATGCGTGGAATGAAATAAATTCTGTGGTGGGTGAATGGGGATCTACAGGCTTAAAGAGTAGCCAAACGGAAGTTTCACGCAGACTGATTGGCGTAGGATCACACAATCCTGCTAACAGGGCGATGGCGGTCGAGTAAGGGGCATGACGTGACGGCTGCTGATAGAGCACGCGTTGAGGCGATTGCTCACAGCAGGGAACAGGTGGGGCATTTTATTTGCTCGTTCAGGAGTTCGGACGACTCATGCAGTAGGACAAAGGACGCAATTCAGGAGGAAGAGTGCCCCTTCAGGAGTATCTGCATGTTCCAAAGGAAACACTGTGGGCGTCTAGCACTCCTAGGCAAGCGGGTGACCGCCCCGTTAGTTGGAGAGCATCGACGAGATGAGGTGCAGGGGCGAGCTTATTTTCGGTGTCAGCCAGTTTTCGACACTATTTAAATCCCAAGCGCGATCGCCGAGGGCTTTGAAAAGCTTCTGATGAGGTAATTCTTAGATGAAAACCGTGTTAGTGACGGGTGGTTGTGGATTCATCGGGAGTAACTTTGTCAGGCTCCTGAACGCGGAAAGGGACTGGCGAATCATCAATCTTGATAAGCTGACCTACGCGGGAAACTTGGAAAACGTCGCGGGTGTTGACGTCGGACGTAATCACTTCGTGCACGGAGACATCATTGACCGGACACTGGTCGAAGAGATTCTCCAAAAGGAAAAACCGTGGGCGATCGTCAATTTCGCTGCCGAGTCGCACGTAGATAGAAGTATTCTCGACGCGTCTCCTTTTGTACAAACCAATATTGGCGGGGTGCAGTCGCTTCTCGACGCGATTCGGACGCATCCGGTGGAGCGTTTTCTTCAAATTTCCACCGACGAGGTTTATGGGACAAAGAGGAAAAGGAGCCGGCGACAGAAGATTCACAGTTACGTCCAAGTAGTCCTTACGCGGCGACCAAGGCGGCGGCCGATCTGCTCTGTTTTTCATATCGCCGCACATACGATTTACCGGTCCTAGTGACCCGCAGTTCCAATAACTACGGACCGTATCAATTTCCAGAAAAGCTGATCCCATTACTGATACGCAACGGTCTCAATGGCTTGGAATTTCCGGTATACGGTGACGGGAAACAGGTTCGCGACTGGCTTTATGTCGAAGATAATTGTCGGGCTATTCTCAGGGTGCTTGAAAAAGGGCGAGTGGGTTCAATTTACAACATTGGGACGGCCGAAGAACGCACCAATTGTGACGTCGTCGAATCCATTTGTATTGCTATTGCTGATCGAAAGAGCATGGACCTGAATAGGCTTAAGCAGCGCATCCGCTTCATCACCGATCGCCCGGGGCATGATCGTCGTTACGCCATCAACACGTCTAGAATTCGCGCTGAGACTGGCTGGAAACCAACCACGGTTTCTTCAGTTGCGATGAATCAAACCGTGGACTGGTATCTGGATCACGCGGACTGGATAGCTCATTTAACTTCAGGTGAGTATCGAAAGTACTATGATTCTGTCTATTCGCGTAATTGGGCACGCGGTTAGAGAGCCGAAGGCGAAGCGCATAGCGCGCGATGCCATGTGAGCTAAAACATAGAGGACGAGACGGAGTTTTGGCACTGACGAGCAAGCATACAATCGCGGTGTTTGGTAGCACCGGACAGCTCGGAACGGACTTAGTCAAAGTTCTACGGCAAAAGCCCGAGTTCGACGTCGTGGCGCTGAGCCATGGAGACGCCGATTGTACGAAAGCGGCTGTGGTAAGTCGCGTCGTCCTCAGATTACGTCCACACACTGTCATCAACTGTGCCGCCTTTGTTCGCGTCGATGATTGCGAAGATCAGGCAAACCTTGCGTTTGAGGTCAATGCAATCGGCGCATTCAATGTCGCACGCGCGTGCGCGGCGATTGATGCCCGCTGCGTATATATTGGTACCGATTACGTGTTCGATGGAATGAAGGAAGATGCTTATGTCGAATCGGATCAAGCAAATCCCATCAATGTCTACGGAGCATCGAAACTGGCCGGTGAACACTTGGTACGGCAGACCGTGCCACGCTGGTTGATCGTTAGGGTCGCGAGCCTGTTTGGCACGACCGGCGCGCGTGGCAAAGGCGGAAACTTTATCGAAACGATTCTGGCCAGGGCAAAAAAAGGAGATCCGCTTAAGGTCGTCGATGATATCCGAATATCGCCGACCTACACACAGGACGCGGCCAAAGTGGTGCGCCAGTTACTTAAAAAAGAGGTAACCGGTGTAGTCCACGCCTCGAACGGGGGCTCTTGCACTTGGTGTGAATTCGCGCGCCAGATTCTCAAGTTCACCGATATTGATGTGAGATTGGAGCCTGTTCTCAGTAACGAATATCCCGTCAAAGCGCGCCGTCCGGCGAATTCAGCGTTAATCAGCCAGAGGAGTCCGGAGTTATTTGATCAAGCGCCTCGGACTTGGCAACAAGCGCTGAAACATTACTTAGAGAAAAAGGGACATATTCGGCTTTGATGTGGATGAGGAAAGAAGAGGTAAGAAAGTTTTCATTTGGTGTAATATTCGCGCAAGTTTTCATTTCATTTCCGAGGATCCGCGTTGTTGCGGATATTGTGTTCGGGTCAGGAGGAGCTGATGCTGTCAAATTGTTCTATAGCCTAATGTTTTCAGGAGACAGATCGTCAATATAATATCCTTTTGATGGGTTACTTGCGGACAAATTGTTTCCATCGATAGTATCCGGAGATCATTCATTGGCACTATTGCTTGATCATTTAAAACGAGGCGGACATCAAAAAATTACTCCAGTAGGGTGTAGAAGCGACATATTATCGACCTATTCCTGAGCGCCCGTAGGCGAGATAAGCATGCTTCTTTCAATTATCGTCCCCACTTATAACGAAGAAGAGGTTTTGCCGGACTTTCACTCTCGTTTGAGCAGGGTGCTCGACAAGCTCGACTGTGACACGAAAATTATTTACGTCAACGATGGCAGTACGGATCGTACGATCGGGGTCATAAACAACCTTCGCCGAGGTGATACTCGGATTGCCATCGTCGACCTTAGTCGAAACTTCGGCAAGGAAATTGCCATGACAGCCGGGTTCGACTATGCGGATGGTGACGCGGTCGTCGTGATCGACGCCGACTTACAAGATCCGCCTGAACTGATTCCCGAGTTCGTCAAACACTACCGTGAAGGTTTTGACGTTGTTTACGCCCAGCGGGTCAGCCGAGCCGGAGAAAGAGCGCTCAAAAAGGCGACTGCCTTTTTGTTTTATCGGTTGATACAGGGCGCGACGCACATCAAGATACCGGTCGACACCGGGGACTTTCGTTTGCTGAGTCGGCGTGCTATGGACGCAATTAAAAAGTTGCGTGAGCAACACCGATTCATGAAAGGACTTTATGCCTGGATCGGTTTTCCGCAAAAGGCGGTACCCTATCGGCGCGACCCGCGCCAAGCGGGACGGAGCAAGTGGAATTATTGGAGACTGTGGAACTTTGCGCTAGAAGGGTTCACGTCGTTTACGATTGCCCCATTGAAAGTTGCTACGTACTTGGGAATTACGACGGCGTTTGCGGCCTTCGTATACGCGGTATGGGTGATCTACAAGACTTTAGCGCATGGTGACCCGGTCGCCGGTTATCCGTCGCTGATGGTAGTGATCTTGTTTCTCGGGGGCATCCAACTGATGACCATTGGTGTTTTAGGCGAATATTTAGGCAGGATGTTCGACGAAACCAAACAGCGGCCGCTTTATTTCGTTAAAGAATACCAACCCGCCAAGAATTAAGTAGTGGTGACTACGTGACCTCACTGGACGGGTTCAGCGATTCTTTGAAGCTCAACCGCTAGATCGTGCCACTTTAGTCTTGCTCGGCTGGGCGCGATCGGAAGAATGGTTAGCCCTGGAATAACCTCTTTGGTGGTGCGGAGGACTCTCTTGGTTTGCTGTTACCAGGGAAAACTACGTTTACCGTCAAATTGAAAATCAAATCAGGATTGCGGCCGCTGCTGTGTCTTGCTATTTTGAGTCCGGTAGCTGTTTGCATTCTTGCCACACTTCCCTCATTATTGATAATTAAATTGTGAAATGTTGGGATGCCAAATTTGATCCAAAAGAGTTGTTGGTATTTTGAGCATACCGAGATGATCTCGCATGAGTGTTCCTGCCTGATCTATGTCTGATCATATTTTAGTAACCGGCGGCGCTGGTTTTATAGGGGCACATATAGTTCAGCGTTTAGTCAAAGAGGGCCATCGAGTCCGCGTCGTTGATAATCTTTCCACCGGCAATCTCCAGCGTCTAACCGATGTCATCTCGACGATCGAATTTACCGAGGCTGATCTTGCCGATCCCTTGGTTTGCGACCGTGTTGTCGACGGCATCGAGTACGTAGTTCACCAAGCCGCGATTCCGTCGGTTCAACGCTCGATTAGGGACCCTATCACGAGCAATTGCGCTAATATCACGGCCACACTAAATCTGCTTGAAAGCTGCCGGAATCAAGGTGTACGAAGACTCGTCTATGCAGCTTCGTCGTCGGCCTATGGCGACACGGCGGTTTTGCCCAAACGGGAAGATATGCCACCGAATCCGCTATCGCCTTATGCGCTGCAGAAATTTGTCGGCGAACGTTATTGTGGGTTGTACCACGATTTGTACGGTTTGGAGACAGTCTCGCTTCGCTATTTCAATGTATTCGGACCGGGTCAAGATCCTAATTCCGAATATTCCGCTGTCATTCCCAAGTTTATCAAGGGGCTCCTCGCCTTTCAGCCATTGATTGTATTCGGTGATGGTGAACAGTCCCGCGATTTTACGTACGTGGAAAACGTCGTTCAAGCCAATATCGCCGCACTACACGCTGAGGGCGCGGTAGGTCGTGTCTTCAATATCGCCTATGGCGAAAGAATTAGCCTTAATACCTTGATTGGGACGCTCGAAAGGATAATTGGGGTTAAAGCCAAAGTTAAATTTGAGCCTACCAGGAATGGCGATGTACGCCATTCGTTGGCGGATATTCATTTGGCTCGAAGCATCCTTGGCTATGAGCCGAACGTAGGGGTGGAGCAGGGATTGAAAAAAACGGTGGAAGCGATGACGACAACCATAGGATCTTAAATTCGAAACATCACGTTTGCTTGCGCTGTCGCTTTCTGTTAGATGGTGCCGATTAAGCCGTCAAGTTCTCTCGCAGAGGCACATTCCGCACAAGATTCATATTCGTTTCGAGTTCTAGACGCGAACTAACTCCCGTAGTCACTTTTGATTTGCGACGGCGTGATAAACCACGATCCGGTGCAACTACGGCGCGCCGTTTCACCAATGTCTTTGCCATTTGTACCACCATCGTAGTGTCCAGGAACGCCAAAGGTTGCCGTGTAGGCAACTGCCGCAGTAGCTTGCGTCCCGACGCAGGTCGCAAGCTTGATAGGGACGTGCAATATTGAGAATAGAACACTCCCCAATACAAAAATGCCGTTGTCCTCTTGTACGTCAGCTTGTTGTGCCCGCACCTGGCCGGGTATCGAAATGACAATGGCCAGAATTACCACGGATAGTCCTGAGGCTACATGTCTTTTCATAATCTTGATCCCTTTCGTCTTTTGGGCTCGCATGAGAGAAGCAGGCATAGTTTGCTTGGGAACAGTCAGCTTGTCAAGCCATGGAGTTGGGTTTTTCGCTGGTGGTGAGCACTAAATTTGGCACCTTGGGATTGTAGTCCTCGGCGAGTTTCACTGCCTCTGTCTCTGGTGATTCCGCAGCGAACAGCCGCTCCTTGACAGCAAGGGGCGGCTGTAACAAGAACTTAGTCATTGCATCGGCCGGAATCGGGCGGCAATAATAAAACCCTTGACCCTCGTCGCATTGAAATACCCGGAGGAGTTTTTTTGCATGAACTGTTTCTACGCCTTCAGCGACAACTTTCAAACCAAGATTATGCCCGAGGTCGATGATAGATTTGACTATTACCGAATTATCTCGATCGGCTGCGATGCTCTGCACAAAGGATTTGTCAATTTTGATACATGAGACCGGCAGCTTGGTAAGATAAGCGAACGAAGAATATCCGGTACCAAAGTCGTCGATCGCGAAGCGTGCGCCGAGTTGACGAATCTGGTTTAGAGTATGGATCACCCTTTGGGGATCACTCATGATGCTCGTCTCCGTGATTTCAAGTTCCAAGTTTTTTGGCGGCACTCCTGTATCGCGCAGCAGCGCTTCAATTTGTTCTGGAAGTTCTTGTGCCTCGAGGTTCCACATTGTTAGGTTGACAGCTATGCTGATATCCAGGCCCATGTCATTCCATTGGCGACACTGGAGAAGCGATTGCTGCAGAACCCATAGGGTTAAAGGAATGATTAATCCAGTACGCTCGGCGACCGGTATAAACTGATCCGGAACGATGACTCCGTGCTCAGGATGTTGCCAACGAAGCAGTACCTCCACGCCTGTTACTCGTTCTTCCGAGAAACTCACTTTCGGTTGAAACGTGAGAAATAACTGATCCGTAACAATTGCTTGGCGAAGCTCACTCATCCATTGTCGAGAAGTAAATAGGCTCCGCGGATTCGATGAATACGCTGTGTAGGGTTTTGTATTGTTTTTCGCCTGGTTGAGTTCGTTTTCCGCGTGCTCGACCAGACTTCTTACGCTATCCCCGTGTTCGGGAAATAGCGCGGTTCCTATCCGTGGCTCGAGCACCACCTCGTGACCATCGATGAGTAAGGGTTCGGCTAATCGGGTCAACAAACGGCTTATGACCAAATCGAGATCCCGAGGGCCTTGTACCGATTGTAAGAGTATTCCGATGTGCCCATTGCTCAGCAATGAAACCGTATCAGAATCGCGCAAGCCACCTCTTAATCGGATCAAGACTGAATTATTTAGGGCCGTTTGCCTGGAATTATTGCAGTTGAAAGATTGTTTAAACGCAAAGAGTAAAACGGCGAGCTGGGGAATGCTGTGCTTCGCCGAAAGCAAGGCTTGACGAACGCGCAATTCGAATTCGGCGTTACCGCTTGCGGAGGCGGAGCTGTTATCCATTATCTCACTCATTTATTACAACCATCCCGCCCTTTTGTCATCCGAACGAGCGGATCTCAGCTGAGGTTTACCGAAGTGCATTATTGAAATTTCATGACCCTTGGATGATCGGAATTATGCGGCAGCAATGGTTGTGCCAGCGAACATATTTGAGATTGCAGGCAGTTAAGAACCCCTTGGTCAAATGTGCGGTCTAGGCAGTCTCCGCTGGGTGACATTAGAGTCGACAGATTTGTCATGACAAAATTTTTTTGCGGTAATCATGTCGCCAGATTTGTCTCAAATAGACTACGACCCAGAACGGATCCCATTCTCCTCAGAGAGCGCCTAAGAATAAGAAATGGACTCCTCCAGCCCCACTGATCGGTCTGTGTTAATGCGTGTCTACGTTATTGAACGAACCGGAATATCTCGGGATGTCTGTGCACTTATAGTAGAAGGGGGCAAAAAACGAAGTTTCATTCCTTGTTTGCTAGTTTGACCGAAGGATACTTAGCCAACAGCGAAGCATGCGCAATGTCCTTTTTTACAAAGATGGTCGCTACCGCGTCAGAGTAAATCGGTTGCCAGTCATTTTGGTCCTGCAGAGCAGCCGTGAGGGCTGATGCCGTGTCAAAAATGACCCAGCTGATATTGTATTTTTTAAGAATTTCCCTCCATCCTGGTTGAAGATTGGCCACCTTGAGGTAATCGCCCCCGTATTTTTCTCCGTACATATCGGAACGGCCGTCCATAAAGACTCGGTACTGTGGCCAAGCTGTGAAGATCATGTAGTCGCCGAATTCGTCGTTGTTGAACATGTTGCCGGCTATGGATTCTCGTTGCAAAAACTCTACTGCGGCCACGGGAAATATCTTGTCGTTAAACCGATAGCTTAGGCTTCCTGCCGCAGCGAAAGTAACGATCAGAACTACACTGGCCATGGGCCAAGCATATCCATGTACACCGATCTCGATCGATCTCAAGTTCAAGTTACGCTTGCGGTAAAATCTCCCAAAAGCGTCCGGGGCTCTACGGATAATGCCGGCGCATGCCTTGAGTAGCACTGGAGCCAGAATGATCGCAAAAAGCGAAACATGTCGTGCGGAATATAGGGACATGTAGGACAACAAGATGACGAGCATAAGATCGATGACGTTAAGCGATGATCGCGATAGTGCGAGGGCGCCTATGAGGGCTAATAACATATACTTAAATGGCAGCGCTTCGTGAAAATTGGGTGAGAGGAATTCTGAGACTCGATCCATAAGAAAACGATCAGAGGTGACCCGAATGGGGAACCATAAGATCTCGAATCCTTCCGGATTGACTAGGCAAACCGTAACGCACGCTATCAAAATATAAAAAAGGAGCTGAGCGTTATGCAGGAACTGCTGTGATGCTTCCGGCGGTTTGGTGAAGAAATAGAAAATAGCGCCAGCCAAATAAATCAGAATGAGAATAAGCCCAATGATATAGCCGCCGTGGAGATTGACCCAAAGCAACATAAGGAAGGGAAGATAAACTAGGGAACGTTGATCGCCGAATTGAAATCGATCCAAAACATGGCACCAAAGAACAGTCAGCAGGAGGGAAAAAGCATGGGGGCGTGCAAACCAATGAGTAGCGGATGTGGCGGTCGCGAGCAGGGTGATGACGATACACAACAAGACGTCATCGGAACGGCTCGTAAGCACTTTATAAAGTAGCCAATGCGTG
Source organism: Deltaproteobacteria bacterium (assembly GCA_005879435.1). Lineage (GTDB taxonomy): Bacteria > Desulfobacterota > Binatia > UBA9968 > UBA9968 > DP-20. Next base: position 5,269 of record VBKX01000195.1, on the reverse strand, counting down.
AGAGCGAGCAACAACGCAAAAAAAAGCACGACCCCTGTAAGGCCGTACATTTTGAAAAACGCCGCCATGACGAGTTCAGACAACCATTCGTGAGCCGTCCAATTGAGTGGCGGATAGTGGAATGAGTACGGGTCCCGACTTGGGACGCGCCAGGTTTGCAGGATCGATTCGCCTGTTCGGATGTGATAACCAGTGTCGCCATCGCCGAGCAGACCACTTCCCGAACCAAAAATCAAAACAAAGAGCACCGAAACGAAAACAATATTACTGATCGATGGGACTATGATAGCGGCAATTGGCGCGATGTGGATGTCTCTAGCCATCACGAATCTCAACGATAAAACTCCGTGCGTGTCGGTCAAAGGGGGGCTTGTTGGCAGGATTCAAGACTAACCCATCATATGGCCGGTATTGGCTACCTTTCGCTCCCGTGTTTCTGTTTGTGGAGTTATGGCAGGATGCTCGCTGTTAGGACTCAAAGAGCGACGCTTAACGAAGTCTATGAGGCGGCTCGTCCGTGATTTCTGCTTGTCGTGCTTTCGTGGGAGAATAATTCGGAAGATGGACCCCTTACCTAGCTCACTTTCAACACTTATCGTTCCCCCCATTTGCTCTAAATGTTTTTTTACAATACTTAACCCCAATCCTATACCGCCCCGCGAATTTTCGGTGGACGTCTTATGAACCTGCATGAAAGGTTCGAATATGTTCGTTAAATGTTGTTCGGAAATACCCATCCCCGTATCTTTAACTTCGACCGATACGGAATCCTGGGTTGGCATTTTCTTCGATCGCACCGTGATTGAGCCGCGATCGGTATATTTCACGGCATTCTGCAAGAGATTGCTGATGACTTCCTTTAAACGAGTCGCGTCGCTGTGGATGGGTAGGGGATCCCTCGTAAGCTCCCAGCACAATTCGATTCCCTTTTGGCGGCAAAGAAACTCGAAAGTGTCCTTGAGGTCATTGATGACCTTAGTCAGTTGTATCTCTTCTATTCGAATCGGTTGCTTGCCGGCCTCTAACCGCGAGAAAATCAATATCTGGTCGATCATATTCTTTAGGTGCGTGGATTGCTTAGCGACGACTTGAAGAATTTCATGATGTTTCGGTTCGATCTCCCCATAGAGCCCGTCTGTGATACATTCGATATAACCAATGATAACAGCTAAAGGCGTGCGCAACTCGTGCGAGACTTGATTTAGAAACTCTGATTTTAGTTTGGCGAGATTTTCTGCCTTTTCCTTTTCTTGCTTCAGAAGCGCCAATTGTGCGGCCGTCTTGTTTTTTGAATTTGACGACGCGCTACCAATTGCCAAACCCATCATCAGTATTCCAAAAAAAGCAATTGCGCCATAAACAACCAGTTCTTTATTGGTTCCCAGTAGTTCTCTCAATGATCCAAACCGGCTCGTAATCACTTCGTCTCTTCGCGAAGGTTTTAACCCCTGGCGCGGATGAGTAACGGATTCGCGGGATTGTGCAAATTCCAATGAGGACTTCGGGCTGCTGTAAATATCGGCCGCTGACAGAGTGGCGCCTGCTATCGCTATGAAAACGATAGTTATGCTGATAACGCATCGCGGCGGCATTTGGCTCAGGGATGGACGGAAGTTTGAATCTGGCCAGTCCTTTTTTCAGGCTCCCAAATCTCAATGCGGTCTTTACCGGAGTTTTTTGCAAGGTATAACGCGCGGTCCGCGTCGTCCAACAATTCCCGCCAATCTGTGTAGAATCTTGCTGAAGTAGAACTGACACCAATGCTCACCGTCAGCGTAAACGGACGGGCAGTTGTGCCGAAAGCGCAGGACCGAATCGCCTCATGGATCTTCCCTGCTACTTGCAACGCGCTATCTTGGTCTGTTTCCGGTAAAACGAGAACGAACTCTTCTCCACCGTATCTAGATGGGAAATCGCTTTGCCGTGTTTTTTCGCGAAAAGTTTCGGAAATTTTCACGAGGGCGGCGTCGCCGCCATGATGACCATAGGTGTCGTTGATCATCTTGAAATTGTCGATATCCAAAATGAGCAGAGATAACGGGTTACGATATCGTTTGGAGCGCTCAAACTCTTCCTGAATTTTTTTCTCGAACGCCCGACGATTGAAAAGTCCAGTAAGTGAATCAACCTGAGTTTGATATTCGAGGTGCTGCTGATATTGGACGACTCTCGATCCCACGCGGATCCGAGCGAGCAATTCGGAAAACGAAAACGGCTTCGTAATGTAGTCGTCGGCTCCCAGATCAAGGCCTCGCACTCGGTCGCCTTCTTGGATTCGAGCGGTGATCAATATAAGATAAATATTTTTCAACGTCGGATTGCTGCGGATCCGTTTGATGAGTTCAAATCCGTCCATTTTCGGCATCATGATGTCTGAAAGAGCAATTTGGACCTTTTCTGTCTCCAGCCTTTCCAGCGCTTCCACCCCATTCGCGGCAGTGATGACCCGATAGCCTTCGCGTTGAAGCACGATTGCGAGTAGGTCTCGTTGATCCGGGTGGTCTTCGATGACCAAGACCGTGAGTGGAACGTTCTCTTTTTGGACGGTGTTCATTTTTTATTGTCCTTCGGTTTCTTCTGGTTTTCTCTCTTTGCGGGCTATCTTATGTTATGGCATGTTTGTGGCAATTGAGAAAGATTTCTAAACTCCCCGGGTTTGATTAGCAAAATGCATACCCTTTGCTACTGGCTTCATTCGATAGAATACTTCTGGTCGAGGTTGTCGCCCTAAAGCAAGAAACTGTGCTTTTGTGAGGGGCCCAATAAAATCCGTGCAATTCTCCGTGAATTTTAATGTTTACGGCTTGGGGGGCACCCGAGTCAACGTTCAAACCGACGGACTAACTATCGCCCGTTTTGTGTCACTAACTTCAAACCTGGTGTCAATTTTGTCAAGGCAAACCGACCAAATTTAGATGACCAGAGTTATAATTAGCTGAAATTCTACCAATCTGCGTTTTGGCACGTATTCTGCGTTGTTCCCGATGCGTTATATTGATTGACTGAATTTTAAATAAAAAAGACACTAGCTCATATTGTGAAAGGGGGTGAACGATTCATGGAGCTTCTAAAGCGTTTGGTAGTCGAAGAGGATGGTCAAGGTTTGGTTGAGTACACTTTGATCGTCGTGCTAGTTGCGCTGGTCTTCTGGGTTGCCATTAAGAATACGAACATCGGCAGTCAGTTGGCTAGTGGTTGGAGCAAGGTTACGGCTTGCGTCGGTGATCCTCAGGGGTGCACAACGTCCTCGTAAGACCCGGTGTTATGTTCCCAATGGCTCGGCTTGATGTGGGACACGGTTCCATTATCGAGCCGAGCCATTGGCTTCCAGGAGCGGCTGGCCAAATTTAATTGACAAGCTTTGGTATGAAGTGTACCCTTTGTCAGCTAATAATTACGTTTTAAAGTTTTGAATCTTGCTGATGCGGTCATATTTCTTGTGAGTTGCCTGTCGGCGTTCTTCGATTTAAAAGTGCGAAGAATCCCGAATTGGCTGATAGCTATCGGCCTAATTTGCGGTGTTATCTTGAATGCTTTCCAAGGATCTCACTATTTGATTCAGAGCTTACTGGGTATTGTAGTTGGAATCGCAATGCTGATCCTTCCGTTTGCGCTTGGATGGATAGGTGCTGGCGATGTAAAATACTTCGGCGTGGTTGGCGCACTTTTGGGGGTCTCATGGCTGCCGCGCGTGTTTTTCTATTCTGCTTTTGTCGCTGGACTGATTGCTTTCGGATATTTATCGATCGGTCTAGCCAACGTCTCTCGTTTCAAAGTATTTTGGTTAGACTTTAAGGTTGCGGTCTTGAGCATGGGGAACGTTCTGCCTGACCCCGTCGTGCGCACAAAGATGGGCGTGCGTAGCAAATCGGTACCTTGGGGAGTCGCATTTGCGGCTGGAACGTTAATAGCCTATTACGTTGACCCGAGCGGTCGTTGGGCAGGTTTCTGAATGTAGTTAGCCATGATTGTCCAAAAGAGTTCGAGCGTGGATTACAATTTCTTGGAAAACAATGACCGTTGATGAGGAGCTGATATGCAGAATAGGTTGAAGATTGCGCTAGTGGTTGCGGTATTTTTCGGTCTCATCGCTGCCTATGGAATTTATAATTTTCTGAGTGAGCGACAAAAAACGGAGGATGCCCTAAAGGCGGCGAACCAAGATATCGTCGTCGCCGCCCAGGATATTCCCGCCGGCACAACGTTCAATGAGGAAACGATGAAAAAGGGGCTTATTAAGACTACCCCA
>VBKX01000195.1:0-971 GCA_005879435.1 Deltaproteobacteria bacterium | reverse complement strand
GCGAACGAGCCAATATTGGAGTCACGGCTTGCTGGTGAAGGTGCTGGGCTTACGGTTCGCCTTGAGGCCGGCAAACGGGCCCTGGCGCTTCGGGTTGACGAGATTGTCGGTGTTAGTGGATTTATTGTTCCGCATGATCGGGTTGATATCATTTTAACCACGACACCGGCTGGCGGTAATGCCGATACAAAGATCTCCAAAATCGTTTTGCAGAACAAGCGGGTTTTGTCGGTCGCGCAGAGTACGGAACAAAAGGACGGAAAGCCGCAACTTGCACGTTCAATCACGCTGGAAGTTACGCCTGAAGAAGCGGAGAAGCTGTCGTTAGCGTCGCAAGAGGGCCAAATTGTTTTGGCGCTACGCGGTCTTGGCGACGATGCGACTACAATGACCATCGGTAGCAACAAGCGAGATTTGTTGGCGCTCGCGGCCGCGCCACGCAAAACTGCTGGTGGCACTGTTGTTGCTCCGCCGCCTGATAAATATCGAGTGGAGGTTATTCACGGTAGCAATCGAAATGTGGTGGAATTCTAATGGGAAGGGGAGAGTTCATGAAATACTGTTGTTTAGTCCGGGGGCGGCTAAATAGAATTACTCTGATGGCGGCTTTCTTGCTGGCGGTGGTGCCGCATGTGGCCGGCGCGCAATCACAGACGACGCCGACGATCACTGTTACCGTCAACAAGTCGATGGTCTTTCGGCTTGCCGAAAGGGCTAAGCGCGTGTCGGTTTCCCAGCCGGAAGTGGCGGACGTACTCGTCGTTGCTCCAAGCCAACTCTTGATCAATGGTAAGAATGTCGGCACCACGTCTCTCATCATCTTTGATGAGAAGGGGGAAGTATCGAACTACGACCTAGTAGTCGCCCCAGATATCGCTGCATTACGCGGACAACTTAGATCAATTTTTCCGAATGAAAAGATCGAGATCTCGACTTCTGGACCCTCTTTAGTCCTACGAGGAGAGGTATCG
>VBKX01000194.1:3242-4762 GCA_005879435.1 Deltaproteobacteria bacterium | reverse complement strand
GATACTCAGCCCATAGGTTACGCTTGCAGAAAAACTGGCGCTCGACGCTTCGGCAAAATATCTTGTGGGCACCGGCACTTCTTTGATACGAAAACCAAGATGCATGGCCTGCACGAGCATTTCCTGATCAAACACAAAATTGTCGGAATTGAGCAGAAACGGCACTTCTTCCAATACACGACGGCTAAAAGCGCGATAACCTGTGTGGTACTCGGTCAAGTTTTGTTTCAGTACACGGTTTTGTATACCGGTCAAAAATCGGTTGCCCATGAACTTCCACCAGGGCATTCCTTGCTCGACCACATTTCCCTGCATAAGACGAGATCCCAAAACAACGTCGGCCGTTCCCTCTTTCAAAGGCTCGACCAAATTAGGCAGCAAAGTCGGATCATATTGATAGTCGGGATGCAGCATGACGACGATATCCGCCCCCGCTTTTAACGCTTCTGTGTAGCAGGTTTTTTGATTGCCCCCATAGCCATAATTACGCCCATGGACGAAGACCTCCAGCTTAAGCTCCCTGGCGACCTGCAATGTCTCGTCGCGGCTGGCGTCATCGACGAGAATCATGTGATCTACGTCTTCCTTAGGGATAGCGTCATACGTCAAGCGCAAGGTCTTGGCGGCATTATACGCCGGCATGACAACGACGACCTTCGGCTTTTCAACGGTCTCACTCATGACGGTCTCTTACAGCACCTTAAATAACAGCATTTTGTCGTTACGTGTTCCGATGAACGTTTTTCTTAGAGCCAACCCGTAACGGTCAGGGCGAATCGCAATCTCCGGGTAAGTCTTCTCAAGCGCTCTCGCCTCGACGGCGAGATAATCCGCCGTCTGCTTGCGCAATTCGTCGCTCAAATTCGACTGCTCGATTTGAGCTAACGAAATGGTCCGGGCCGCCGCGTAGAAAGTGACTCTTTCGTCGAATACGGCAACCTTTAAATCGCCTGTTTTGTTTTGCGCTCTTAGATACCATCCGGCTTCGCGAACGTAAGCCTTTTCAGGGGAGACCGGCTTCAATGTTCTTGACAACGTCGCACCGAGTAAAATTACCCCTATGATTGCCGCCACACGCACACACTTCTCAGGCGAAATCGTCATTCGCAATTTATTCCATGCATACCCGATCCCTAATGCCACCCATCCCAGGGAGATCGCTACCGCCTGCAAGGCATATCGTCGCTTTACATAGATGAGCGCAAATCCGAATACGTAAAATAGCACAAACGCAACCAGTAACAGCTCCGGCTTTGTCCAGAACCTGTTCCGTAAACCGACAAACATGCCGAGTATCAGAAACGGCATATACGGGTAGTACAATGCCGCAAAAAATACGCCTACGGCGGGAATCATCTCCGATCCCGCCTGCCTTAAGTATCGAATGGGATGCTGGCGAATGTAATCGGTAAACACAAACGAGCCAAGATCGCCGTCTTGCTGGAGATCTCCGCCTTCCAGCGCGCCTGATTCCTTTAGGCTAATCGCGAGAGTGATCCCTGCCTTGCGGCTGATCGCGC
>VBKX01000194.1:0-3237 GCA_005879435.1 Deltaproteobacteria bacterium | reverse complement strand
TAAACGATATACGGAAGCGAAAACAACAGGAAACCCATACCCAGCAGTCCCAAAGAAGGCACCACTCGCGCGAAACTAGTTCGTCCGCGCAAAAACCAGCGGAACAACGCAACTGCTGGAACGATCACCAAGAACCCGATCGCTTCGGGGCGCACCAAATAGGCGTAACCAGCAACCACTCCGCCCCAAAATAAGCGCCCGGCGCGCTCCAGTTCGATGCCGGTAAGAAATAGGTAGAGAGCGACAGCTGACAAGAAAATATAGGTGCTTTCGCTTCGCACGTGAACCGAATAGAGCGCCAAATAACGGCTGATCGCGGCAAGAAAGCATGCTAGGATCGCAATGTTTTCATCGAATAGATCGGTGAATATCCCGTATAAGGGAAACAATAACAAAACACCCAAAAGCAATGACAAGCTCTGCCCCGCCAACTCCCAGTCGCCGAACAACGGATAAACTGCGGCAACAAGCAACGGATAACCAGGGGGATAAACTGACGACATAGCAGTATTGAGGTCTCCGCGGTAAAAATCTTGCGCCGCTCGCAGGTACACGACTCCGTCCGAGCTGATGCAGTAATACTGCCACAACAAGTAGAGCCGAATGCTCGCGGCCGCGGTCAGAGATGCTAAAAACCAACGTTTGGCAGGCCGCGAAAAAACAAGTGACTCAACCATGACTCACCGTTTTCAAAACGGATTCGCCGCGCATTTGTCCTGCTTTCATTGAATCTAGGCGCCTTGACTCTCGAAGCAATTTTTTAATCAGTTGGCGGCGCACTTTCCGTCGTACAAAAGTAGCACCGAGGTAACATTTCAAAAAAATCAATCTATCGGTTCGTCGGAGATATCGTCCCAGGGTACGGTATAGTTGGACAAGGTTTTTGACCCGACGTTTCTCACTCAATCGCGCATAACGTTTTACGCCCTCAAGATCGAGTAGAAAAAACCTGACGGCGCCTTCAGATCCGTCGACCGCCAAAATATTCGCATCCTTCAAATCATTATGGTAAATACCCTGGCCGTGAAGATTAAGAAAAAGTTGCGCCAAACCCCTTAAGAAACCACGCCGTCGTGCAACTCCGTCACGGCCGATTAAGGTCTCAAGCTCATCACGCCAGTAAGCGTCGATGGTCTTGCCATTGGCAATTTCTTCAGAGATGAAGAAACTTTTAGTCAACGCACCCCGTACGCGGTTTTCAACGGCTGCGATGGGGTCCGCAATGGGAATACTTGCCGCACGAAGGATTGCGGCGCCTCGCAGCGCCCGGAACGCGCCCGAATGCACAAACGGCGACGCCAGTCTGTGACGCAGGGAAAAGGCATTGTATCGTTTGATATAAATTGCATGCGGCGATCCCGCAATATCCATCGTGAAGCGCCCGACTTTGATTTTTTCTTGATCTTTTATGATTTGACACAGTGGATTGTCAAAAAGTTGATCCGCGTCTGCCAACCGATCAATAAAAGACCGATCGGCAAGTCGGGGGTCGATCCAAATCGAAGCCGCTCCTCGCCTATAATGAATGAACTCAGGAAACACAGGTCAATGACGGCATTTTGCAAGTTTCACGCAAAATCGCTTCGAGCTTTCGAAAATGCTTGTCCCACGAGTGTTCTTCGCCGATCCGTCGAGCGTCTCGCGTCAAAGTTGGATTTCTAGATTGATCCACAAGCGAAATCACTTTCGCTACGACTTCCTCCGGCTCATTTCGCCTCTCAATGATCCCTTCGGCCAAAGTCCCCGTCAAGATTTCGGAAGCGCCGACCTCGCGGCTAACGATAACCGGCAATCCAGCGGCCAGGCCCTCCAAAACCACGTTACCGAACGCTTCCTGGAAAGATAACAAGGCAACGAGGTCGGCGGCCGCGTAATAATTTTCAACGTCATCTTGTCGTCCGGTAAAAATGATCCTTCCCGGTGCAAACGAATCGGCCCACGCCCGATAACGGCCGAGCCTGCCATCGGTGCCAACAACGAGGAGATAGAACGCTGCCAATTTTTTTGAGCTCCAGAGCGAAATGACTCGGTCTAGACCTTTGCGGCGGAAACCGCTGCCAACGAATAACACAAGCGGCGCATCCGGCGGAATCTTGCAGCGTTGACGAATCAAGCTTCGGTATTCAACCCGCCTGGAGGGATTAAATAGATGCGGGTCCACACCATTATACAGAACGCTTATTTTGTCCTCCGTCACGCCGTAGTTGGACATGATGTCCTTTTTCACAACTTCCGAGACAGCAATGATTTTTTTGAACCGCTCAGAGCTAAATTGCCGCTTCTCCACCGCGAGCAAGCTTCGATGATAGACGCTCGTCGCTTGCCAAATACGTCGTCCGGCTCCAGCTGCTCTTCCCATCTCCAGCAAAAACCCTCGGTGCGTGCCGCCGCCGCAGCGTATAACATCTGCAGCAAATAGCCGTCCAAAGTTTACCACGACATCGCAACGGCTGTCCCGTATCGCTTTTTGCGCGGCGACGGCAAAACTCCACAAGCTGACGGTGCGACCGAACGGAGCCGCCGAAACCCGATGGGCGACCACGCCCCGCGGCACGCTCTCTCCATATTCGCTACAAAACAAATGGACTTCGTGCCCGAGGTCTCGCAGGCCTTCGGTCGTCTTGAAAAGATCCCTTTCGGTCCCCCCGTTCAAATCGAGGCGTTTATGAACCAGCGCTATCTTCACCAACCGCCAGAGTTTTTCGGGCCATCACAACGATATTGTCGGACAATAACAAGGCGGGATCAAAGAAATAAGAGAGGATCTGCCAATTGTAACGTCGTTGCATCGGGTCCTTTTCAGCTCGAATGACCGCAATAAAACTGCACACCCACATGAACGGCCAAAATAAATAAGTTGAAACTCGCGCCGCAAATTTGACTCGAGTCCGACGCAACTCCATGATCTCAAAACCGTAATGAAACAACAAATAATACAGCTCGTAAAAGTGCAGCAGATAAATATTAGGCGCCTGGCCGGGCTTACTCGTGTAATGCGCCGGCCGAACCCGTCCACGCAAAAACCCGGTAAACAAGAATCGAAGACGAGAAAATACGTTTAAGATATTCGGCGTCGTGATGACGAGCGCTCCTCCGGGCCTAAGAACACGCGCGATCTCTCGAATGAGCTGAGGTTGATTCTCGATATGTTCGATCACCTCGACGAGGTCGACGGCATCAAAGCTGTTGCGCCGAAACGGCAAAAACCGGTTAAGATCCACACCACCAACCCGATCG
>VBKX01000192.1 GCA_005879435.1 Deltaproteobacteria bacterium | reverse complement strand
CCCGGTCCATGGCGGGACGAATGAGATCAGTCTCGACTCGGTCGAAGTCGATTCCATCCTTGGTACCGAAGGGGCGCACGATAAATACATTCAACATAACCCTGCCTCGCGCCAAGTTCGTTTCAAAATGCCAATGAAGCTATGGCGTCACTAGCACAAAACAAGAGAGCGGCACTTTTGCCTCGATGTCACGGAAGCCTAAGTATCATTCATTTGCCGCGCGCGCTCAACCACAGAATCGCCGATCTATAAAACCCCAGGGGGCACCGACATCGAACTGCTGTCGCGCTCTCATCACACCCTCTCCTAACGATTTTCGCCGGCATCAATACGCACAGGAGATCTTCAGGGTGCAAAGAACCAGCTTTGTGAATTCACTGATTGACAGCAACCCCGCAGCAAAGGTATTGGAAGCACACAGTCGCCGGACCGAATTAAGCTATGAACCATGTCGTTAGGAGGAATGACCAAGTGATCGCACAAAAAATCTTTTCACGCTTATGTACGGGGGGTTTGATGGCGATTTTTGCCGCCGCCAGTGCGTTTGGCCAACCGCAAATTCTCGGCGGAGCCAAGGAGCGCCAGCCCAGTTACGGCGAGATGGAGAATTTCACAATTCTATCCTACACCGATCTCGACGGCTGGGATCAAGCTGCGGAATTTCGCGTCAGTAAGGATGGCAAACATGCTTACATATCCAACTACCAGGGCTTCAGCATTGTCGATGTCAGTGATCCGTCCAAGCCAAAAGTAATTTCACAAGTCAAAAACGATCCCAGCGTGCAGAGCCAATACATCGACGTCTTGGGAAACATACTCGTAATAAATCAGGACGGGGTTCGAGATGAAAAGATCAAGACCTGGGACGGCGGTATTCGACTATTCGATATCGCCGATCCCGCCAAGCCGCGCGAAGTGGGTTTCTTCAAAACTGATGTTGCGCCGCGGCGCGGCGTCCATGGATTTTGGCTGCACGAGGATCCAAAGCAAGGAAAATTTGCGTTCATTGCGACGACGAAAGAAGGCTACTACGACAACATTCTGATGATCGTCGACATCACCAATCCCGCCCAGCCGAAAGAGGTTGCGCGCTGGTGGTTTCCCGGCCAATGGACCGCCGGTGGAGAAAAGCCCGGAGAAAACTGGGTTGAGCCCGACCGCGGACTGCGTGAAGGTTTGCCCAAGATCTGGGTCGCTCTGCACGATGTCACCGTCTACAAAGACCGCGCCTATCTCGCCTACCGCGATCAGGGCGTGATTATTCTGGATATCAGCGACGTGCGCAAGCCGACGATGATCAGCCAGATCAAGTGGTCGCCGCCCGAAGAAGGCAACACCCACAGCATCGGTATCGTCGTTCCATCCCACGGTGGCAGACCCGATATCATCGTCGCCGGCGACGAATTGGTCCGTCCCGAACATTGTCCATTCGGTTACATGCACGTCATCGATGTCCGCAACGAGAAGAATCCGGTTCAGATTTCCACTTTCCGCCTGCCCCTGAACAGGTTTTGCCGATAAAGGGAAATATTGTTTTCAGCGCCTGGGAAAATTCCGGCTTCTGGGCCGTCGATATTTCCAATCCGCATCAACCGAAAGCCGTCGGCCATTTCGTGCCGCCGGTATTCCGCAGAGTCAACTCGGATGCCGGTCATGCCGACGACGTGTTTGTTCACGAGAACGGTTTGGTCTTCGCCAGCTCTTCCGATCCCGGCGGCGGTTTCTGGATCATGCGCCACACTCCCGGCACCAAAGGCACCGTGGAATGGACAGCAGACAATAAAAATGTGACCGTGAAGTATGAAAAGCGGCCGGAGAATTAAACGCCAGCTGCTCGTCGTTTTGCTGCTGCTCGGTGTCTTCCCTCCTGCCGTCGCGCTGGCCGGCCATGGCGTGGAAGATACCGTCGATACCTTGCCGGTGGAAAAAGTGAAACAGCTGATAGACGCCGGCGAAAAGCTGACGTTCATCGATCTCAGGCCGGCGAAAGACTTTCAAGAAAAACGCATTCCAGGGGCACGCTCGATCCCGCTCGCCGAAGTGGCGAGCCGCTTCAACGAGATTCCCAAGTCCGGCCGTGTGGTACTTTATTGCGACTGCAAACCGTACGACGTTGCGGATCGCGCCGTGTTTTTGGAGTATCGCGGCTACCGCAATATCTTCGTGATGCCCGAAGGCTATGCAGGCTGGGTCAAGCGCGGCTACCCGTTGGAAACTACTCGTCGCTAATGTGTAAGTCGTGCGCCGTGCTGCTGATTATTTTGTTGCTTGCGCCGTCGACCGTCTGCGCGCACGCGTACCTCGTCAAGTCAGTGCCGGCGCAACGCGCGGTGCTCTTTCGCGCGCCCGCGAAGATTCAACTCTGGTTCAACGAGCGGTTAGAACCGCGCTACTCTTCATTCACCGTGAGCGATGCTGAAGGCAAAACTGTCGATATCGGCAAAGCCGAGGTGAGCGGCGCCGATTCCAAGCAACTCTCTGCGTCGGTCAAAACTCTGCCTGCCGGACGCTATCTGATCAAATATCGCGTCCTGTCCGTAGACGGCCATGTCGTTCAAGATCAGCTTCCCTTCACCGTCAAGCAATGACAGAGCTATCGGCAGTCGTTCGCTTTGTTCAGGTCGTGGCTGCTGTGCTTCTCAACGGCAGCTTCGCTTTTAATTTGCTCATTGCTCGCCCCGCCGTTGAAGAAGCCGACATCGGAGTCGGTGGTCGAGATATCCTAAACTTAAGATTTCACCGACAGATCATAGTCTGGAGCATATTCGTGCTCGGTATGGCCGCTATCCTCGGCCTCTGTATTCAAGTCGTCAACGTCAGCGATTCCACAGCTCAGACATTCTTCGATCGGCTCGACCCAGTATCTCTACTGACTGATACACAATTTGGAAAAGTTTGGTTGGGGCGCATGGTTCTGCTCAGTTTGCTCCCGGCGCTTCTATTTCACGCTGAAATAAATCGCATCAAGTACGATTCGTTTTTCGTTCTCGCGGGCGGCTTCGGCTTGAGCACTTGTCTGCTAATTTCAATATCACTCTCGGGCCATGCCGCCACCGCAGAGGGCGCAGCCTTGGCGATGCAGATTTCAGCCGACGCGCTTCATCTGTTGGCAAGCGGCATATGGTTGGGCGGACTCGTTCCGCTCGCGGTTCTACTCCGTGAATGCAATCGGGACCATGACATCACTGCGCTGGCAGTTGCGCGAGAAGCGACGCGCCGCTTTTCCCGAATCGGTGCTCTAAGCGTCGCGGTTCTTATCCTCACCGGCGCCTACAACGCGTGGAATTTGGTCGGTGGTTTCGTAGCCTTGCTCGGCACGCGCTATGGCAATCTGTTGTTCCTAAAAATCGCTCTCCTGATTCCGTTGCTGGGTGTCGCCGCCGTGAATCTTTTACGGCTCAAGCCGAAAGTTGTCGAAGCGCCGCCTATGCAGCCCCAACAGGCAGCCGGTCGTCTTAAGCAACTAACTCGCAATGTGATAATCGAAGCGCTGCTCGGCTTGTTCATCTTGCTGATCGTCGGCCACATGAACGTGACGCCGCCGGCGCGCCATGTGCAACCCGATTGGCCGCTTTCCGTTCGCTGGGATTGGAGCCTTCTCGACAAAGCGCCGAAAGCGCGCACTGAAGTCGAACGCGGCCTGGTTTGGGCAACGGTCGGCGCCGTCGCGCTGTTCGCCGGTCTCATGCGCCGACGCCGGCGTATCGTAATGATGGTAATCGGCTTGGGCGCGCTCGGCTACGGCGGCGACGCTGTTCATACCGCGGTCTCGATTGATGCCTATCCCACGACTTATAAGCGACCGTCTGTCCTGTATCACGCGATCTCCGTCGCGAACGGCAAAGGACTTTATGAAGAAAACGGTTGCGTCGCTTGCCACGGCGCGTTCGGCTACGGCGATGGCCCCGCCGCGCAAGAGCTAAATCCGAAAGCCGCCGATCTCACTGCGCCCCACGTCAACGCGCACACGGCTGGCGATCTTTTTTGGTGGTTGAGTTACGGCGTCAAGCAATCATCCGCAATGCCGGGATTCGGCGCGAGCCTGAGCGAAGAAGAACGCTGGGACTTGATCAATTACCTGCGCGCGCTTTCGAGCGGCGAGCGAGCCCGCGCGCTGGCGTCGATAATCGACGATAACCCGTGGCTCGTGGCGCCGGATTTTGCTTATGGGACCAATGCCGGGGAACCGAAAACGCTGAGGGACCATCGCGGCGCCAAGATCATCCTGCTTGTTATGCTCAATCTGCAGGACACTGAAGAACGGTTGAAGCAACTCGACGCCGTTATGCCGCAACTGAAATCCTCCGGCGTCGAGATCATCATCGTTCCCAACCTCATCGATCAGTTGTACGTCACCGACAAGTTACCGGGAGCCATCGTGAGCGAAGGCGGCCGCGAAATCACCGAGACCTATAAACTCTTCGCCCGCTCGTTCAACGATGAAAACCCCGTCTTAAATACACCCCATGTGGATTATCTGATCGACAAACAAGGCTACATTCGGGCACGCTGGCTGGCCGCGGAAAATGACGCATGGCGCAAGAGCGAATTATTAATGGCGCAGGTCGATCTCTTGCGCAAGGAAAAACCCCGCGCGCCGGCCCCCGACGAACACGTGCACTAGTAGGGGCGCGATGAATCGCGCCCTCTGAATCACACCAAAACACCTTGACGGTAATCCTGCGGTGCAGTTATAAGCGGACAGCAATCTGTAACTGCATCTCGCCTCGACCGAATACGGAGGTCTCCATGGGCGCGAATGATTCGCAATTAAATCGTCGGCAGTTTTTGAAAAGCGCCGCTGCTCTAGGGCTCGCCGGCTTGACCGTCGCCGCGCGCACGGGCACCGCGTTCGCCGCCTCGAAAAATCGCGTCGTCGTGTTTCAAGGCGTCGGCCTGGATTCGCTTCACCCTTATGCCTACAGCGGCGGCGGCATCAGCGGCATTTGGCAGCACGTCATCGAGCCGTTGATCGAAATGGACTATTCGCGCGGCGAATATGTCGGCGTGTTGGCCGAGTCGTGGGAGTTTCAAGGGAGAAAATGGCTCTTTCACTTGCGCAAGAACGTCCGCTTTCACGACGGCTCGCCGTTCACGTCGAAAGACGTGCTGTTTTCGTTCGACCGCATGGTCAAAGACCGCAAGAGTTTGCAAGCGTCCAATTTTAACGAAGTGACCAGTATCGAGGCTCCCGACGATTACACTGTGACCATAACGACCAAACAGCCCAACGCGGTATTGCTCGAACGCTTGAACAATCGATTCATCGTCAGCCAATCGGCGACGGAAAAAAACGGTAATGAGCTCGACAATTATAAAATCGGCACGGGCCCCTACAAGCTCGTCAGTTGGCAGCGCGCAGGCAATTTGGTGCTGTCGCGCAACGACGCGTACTGGCGCGCCAAGCCGGAGATCAAAGAAGTGTTGGTCAAAACCGTCAAAGAAGAATCGGCGCGTGTTGCCGGACTCTTGGCAGGCCAAGCGGATGCGATCAGCAATCTGCCGATCGAAGAAATCGAGCGGGTGGAAAAGAACCCGCGCACGCGCGTCGAAAAAGTTCAGGGCTATCGCATGTATTTCTTGACGATGAACGTGACGCACAAGCCGTTCGACAACAAGCTCGTGCGTCAGGCATTCAACTATTCCGTCGACCCGACGGTCATTCTGAAACACATTTTCGAGGGAAACGGCTATGCGCTGAACGGCCCGCTAAGCTCGAACATGATCGGCTACGACCCGGCGATCAAACGCTATCCGTATGATCCCAAGAAGGCTCGCGACGGACCGACATTTGAAAGGAAAGGAAGTCTGCCAGGTGATCGCCCGGCAACTTGCCGAGAGCGGCATCAAAGTGGAGTTAGTGCCGCAAGAGTACCCGATCTACTGGGGTAGAGATGGCGTCAACGGCGGCAAGTTGCCTTTCTACTACGCCGGCAGATCGGCCTACGACGCCGATACGTTTTACGATCAATATTTTCACACCGGCGTGACCAAACGCACCGGCTATAGCAATCCGGAATTGGACAAGCTCATCGAGGAAGAACAGCAAACCGGCGATCATAAGAAACGCGTTGGAATTCTCCAGCAGGCCGGGCGTATCGTGATGGAAGACGCTCCCGTCGTGCCGCTCTACACGCTCGCGGAGATCTACGGATTGGCGCGAAATATCATTTGGCAAGGCAATCCGAATAACGAAATCATCGTCGCCGATATGAAGATCAAGGGGTGATAAGAGTTGGAGTACTGGAGTGATGGAGCGTTGGTTGCTCAATTCTCCCAATCTTCCATCACTCCAACACTCCAATTTTTCATCCTCTGCTCAGCCATTCACCAAGCGCTTGGCCGTACGGAGCCGCATCAAGTCCATAAGCAGCGAAATCCCCGCTAAATGCGGCTAACGCCGAAAGCGCCCCATCCCGGTGCTTCTGCTCCTTCGTCACATCAGCGAGCATCAGGAAGAACGAAGCAGTAGTGCCGTTCTGATCGATTAACGATAATCGCGAGCCGAAAAACTCGAGCGCGCTCTTTCCACGGTCGAAGTAACCACCGCCAGGATTGCTGAGATGCAAAAGAATAAACTCCGCTAGCTCTTTCGCGCGCTCGAGAAAGGAAACTTCGTTGCTAGCGCGGTACGCTTGCACCAGCGCGATTCCCATGCGCGCCTGGTCGCTCAACAGCCCCCGCGCGTGCGACGCATCGTCGGAGTAATGAAACATCCCTGAATGCTCGCTCCGATTGCGGCGCCACAGAAAATCGAGCACATTCAGCGCCCGGGTTTTGTGATCGGGCCGATTTAAAATGGCCCCCGCTTCCAAGTATGCGACGATTGCCTGCGCATTGGCATCGGTGTAGACGCAATCGTCGATGATGGTAAAGAACTCGTCCGTCCTCGCGTCCTCGTCCCGGCGCAGGAAATCCTCGCATCCAAAAAACGCCGGTTTTGATGCGTCAAAAAGTTTCGTGTCCAAATAGCCGATTATTTCTTCAGCCATGCGCGCATACTCGGGTCGCTGCGTGATGCGAAACAGACGCAAGCAATTCCCGAGCAAACCGGCCTGCTCGGCCAAAAGCTTCTCCCGGTGCGGCTGCGTCCAGTCGGCGCCGGTCGTGGTGCGAAAGTAGCCGTCTTCTTTTTGATCGTAGACCGGCCCCGCGCGCATTCGTTCCAGCGTTAAGCGCGCATGATCGAGACACCTCGAGTCCTTGGTCGCTTCGTAACAGGCAAGGAGGAATTCATTTGCCTCGGCGTGAATGAATTTTTGCCCATTGCCATAGCCGCCGTTCATGGGATCTGCGAGCGCCAGGATTGAATTTGCAATCTGTCGGAGACTGGAAATGCTCGGGAGAGCCCTTTCAGCTCGCTGAATCGCCGGCATAGCTACCGTTTCGATGCCATCGCTCAATCGGAGCTCGTCTTTCCGTTGCTCATATTCCATGTACACGTTGAGCAAAAACTCTTTGAACTCGTCGCTCGGAAGATAATTGGCCGCCGCGAGAAGTTTCCCGTTGGGAGTCAAAAAAGCGATCGTCGGCCAGCCGTTAAGATTGTAGCGCGCGTCGATGTCCGGCCGTTTGGCATTTTCCACCCGCAGCGAAACAAAGTAAGCGTTGAGCAATGCCATGTTTTCCCGATCCGAGAACGCCCCTTCATCCATGCGCTGGCAATAGCGGCACCAAAACGCGGCCAAGAAGAGCATGACCGGCCGGTCTTGCTCGCGCGCTTTTCGAAACGCGTCTTCTTCAGACTCGGTCCAATGAATCAAATGAGAGAGATTCGGATTTGGCGAAAAGCGATTCATAAGGCGTCGGCCAGTCTGCATTGGCTTTTATCACCCTTTCACGTCAATCTGTAGGGCAAACCTACGCGTGTAACCTTTGAACCGGCCCCATCCTGTCTTTGGCCCGCGTTGACAATCTTCTTTGCCAGGGCATAAGATTCCGCCAGCCGTCGCAATTAATTTTGACTCCGCTAGCGGTGAGCAAAAGGGAAAATCAATGCAGTTGACCTTGGCGCAGCATCCAATCACCGATTTGCAGTTTGGCGCTTCAGCGTGTCTTGAAGGAACGGTTCTGATCGTTGACGCCGCCGAGCTGCGCCGCCTTGTTCTTGAAGACGACTCCATCGTCAGTATCGACTTCGACATCGTCCGTCCTGGCGAAGCGTGTCGTGCCGGACCGATCTTCGATGTAATCGAACCGCGCGCGAAAGCACCGGGCTCCGGTTCAGATTTCCCAGGTATCTTAGCCGCACCGATCACCGCCGGGGTCGGAACTACACATGTTCTGCAGGGCGCGGCAGTTTCCGTACTGGCCGAAATTTCTCCCGACCTTACGCGTAGCGCTACCGGGCGAGTGTTGGAGATGAGCGGCGCGGCGGCAGAAGCAAGCGACTACGCTGCGCTCGCGCATCTACTGGTGATCCCGCACACCAAACCTGGATTGGCGCGCCAAGCGGTCGAAAAAGTTTATCGCGTAGCCGGCATTAAAATCGCCGTCGCGCTCGCACGGCTTGCGCTCAATCATACTCCGGCAACTCTGCAAACTTTCGAGCCCGTGACCCCGGCGAGTAAAACGCGAGAAGGTCAGCCGCGCGTCGCCTACGTCGGGCAAATTTTTTCGCGCCAGCGCAAACCGGCGGTGGACGAACCGATTCTCTACGGCGCCAACACGGACGGCATGCTGCCGGTCATGCTCCATCCTGACGAGTGGCTCGACGGCGCCATTGTGCCATCGCTCCATTCCTGGTTCGGCGGCACGGAGACTTATTTCTATCAAAACCATCCGATCATTCTCGATCTCTACCGCCGCCATCACGCGCGCGAAATCAACTTCGTCGGCACGGTCGCAACCATTGCCGGTTCGGATAACTTCGACCGCGAGCGCCATTGCCGCGCCGCCGCCAATCTCGTCAAATGGAACTTGCAAGCCGACGGCGCGGTGCTGTCGAAATACGGCGGCGGTTTGCCCCACGCCGATCTCGCCGAAACCGCGCGCCTGCTCGAATCCATGGGAATACGAACGGCAGTGATGGTATCTGATGTATCGAGAGACCGACGCGTAGAGTCCGCGCTGCTATTCAATGTTCCGCAAGTCGATGCGATCGTCTACAACGGCGGCAACGGCACTCAATGGCAGGTGCCAAGGGTCGATCGGGTCATCGCAGCGACGCAGGAATTCACTGAATTGCTTGCCGGTCCCATGACGATCGACGCCGCCAACATCGTCGGCGTAACCAATCAGCAAGGCGCATCGCGAATGCGAGCACTGGTGTACTAACGAAGAGCAGTTATTGAACGGCTTCAATAAAGCGACGAGGGTTCCAATCGTTCAATCCGTTCAAGTAGTTCAAATCGTCGCCCAAAACCATTTGGAAGGATTTCGAAATGCGCATCGCACACTATCTAAATCAATTCTTCGGCGGCATCGGTGCCGAAGAGCACGCTGGCCGAGGTCTGGAGATTCATGAAGGCGCAGTTGGACCGGGAAAATTGTTAGAATCTTTGCTCGGCAGCGATGCACGCGTCATTTTGACTTTTGTCTGCGGCGATAATTTCGCCGTCGAGCATCAAGCGGAGCTGACGGCCGCGATCTTGGAAAAACTACGCGAAACACGCGTGGATCTGGTTGTTGGCGGCCCATGCTTCGACGCCGGCCGCTACGGCATGGCGGCCGGCGCGATTTGCCGCGCGGTTCAAACTGAGCTCGGTGTTCCCGTCGTCACAGCAATGAGTGAAGAAAACCCCGGAGTCGATCTTTACCGCGATGCTCTCTACATCATCGACTCGGGCACCAACGTCACCAAGTTGCGCGACGTGGTCGCTAGGATGGCAGCGCTCGGTAAAAAACTTGCAGCCAACGATCCCATCGGTTCGCCCACCCAAGAAGGTTATTTGCGCCGGGGTTGGTTGCGCGATCAGCTCGTGGAGAAGAGGGCTGCAACACGGTTGGTGGACATGCTAGTGGCAAAGATGAAAGGAGAGCTCTTTGAGTCGGAAATGCCGGCGACCTCGTTTGCGCCGGTGCCCATGCCGGCCGCGGTCAGGAATCTATCGAAAGCGAGAGTCATGCTGATCACGGATGGCGGGCTTGTGCCTAAGGGCAATCCCGACCGGATCGAAGGCACCGCGGCAACCCGTTGGGGTTCTTACAACATCGGCGGGAGCGATGATTTACGCGGGGAAGACTACGAAGTTTCCCACGGCGGCTACGATACAAGGTTCGTGCAAGAAGATCCCGACCGCCTCGTACCCCTCGACGCCATGCGCGAGATGGAGAAAAACGGGGTCATCGGCAAGCTGCATGATGAATTCATTTCCACTTGCGGCCGATCCAACCCTTTGTCGAACACACGCCGCCTCGGCCGAGAGATAGCGGAAAAGGCCAAACGAGACGGCGTCGATGCGGAACCAGCACTCGCAGCGGCGCTGCGATCACAACCGAACTGGAAAAAGCAGGCATCCCGGTGGTTCAAATCACTTCCGCGCTGCCGATCGCAAAAATGGTCGGATCCAACCGCGTAGTTCTAGGAACTGGCATCGTACACGTCACCGGCGATGCGAAACTGCCACCCGCGGACGAGAAAGAACTGCGAAGGAAATTAGTGCAGAAGGCGTTGGACGCGCTGCAATCAAATGAAAAACAGTAATCGGTTGGTAGGGGCGCGATTTATCGCGCCCTCTTCGCAACCATTATCCGGGGGACCGATGGACGCTAAGCGCAATAGATTGCGCTCCTACGTGGAACAGATCGATAACCCGATCGAACCGCAAGCACTCACAGAAACACGCTGATATTCTTCGCCGTCAAAACCGACTGATCCAAGATAATCGTCCGCTTGACGATCTTGAAACCATTGTCCACGCGACGCAAAACATCCTGCCGCTCTCCGATGAACATATCCTGATCGGTCTCCAAGCGCGTGCGGTAGACGATGAAGTTCGAATGAACCTCGATTTCGTTGCCGTCGTCTTTCTTGATTCGAATGTTGGAAATCATATGCCGCGTGCGCGACGGCGGCATTTCGGCCCAGGCATTCTTGGCGTAGGCGCGTTCGACTCTGATCTTGAGGCTCTTCTTGTCGTCGTCGAAGTAGTAAGCTTCGCCGGGCTTCGACAGCTCGTCGCCGATGTTTTCAGGCCGTTCGAGCGTGTTATGTCGGATCGGCATCCAGTAACGGATATCGTCGGCAAGCAGGTCCAACCATTGCCGCAGTTTTCGATCGTCTAACAGTTCGGCTTCGAGATAATAAAAATCCTCGATCCGATGGCGTAGATGGCTATCCATTTTGCGCGCTCAGGACTTCGCTCCAGTTTTTCGCCTGAAGCATCTTGGCCCAGTGCATATACATGCTCAATTGATTGTTGTCGCTGAAACGGTTTCTCACCCGCCCGCGTAGGTCGAGTTCTACTGGCGGCTCGTTGCCCGTCATCTGATAGTTGGCGGGATAACGCCGGCCTATCAAGCTCTTAGCCGCGCTGGTCACTTGAGCCCAGTTATCCATGTCATCCTGCTCGAACACTCCCGTGGGACTGAAGCGGTATTGCGACACGAAGCGCATCCGTTCTTTAATCTCCGCGGACGCCGCTTTGTCGACGATCGCCCAGCTCCAGATCTCCATCTTGTCCGGCCCGCGCGGCTGCCACACGCGAATCGTGCGCGTGAGCCAGTGGACGGACAAATTGGCGGCGTTCGATCTCGGCGGCGTGTTGCTTCATGTAATCGACGATCTCGTCGTCGGGCTGCGCATACCACGGGCCGCCGTCCGGCGGCGCAATCCAAGCATTCAATATGTGGCCGTGGTCGCAAGCGATTTGGCAGCCCTTGTTCCATTGGCGTGTTTGGCTCATCGTCGTATCGACGCCGAGCTCGCGCGCTGAACCATGCGTGGGAGTGATGTGATAGCCGTCGCCGCCGAAATTCTCTGCCGCGGTCTTCCAGTT
Organism: Deltaproteobacteria bacterium; assembly: GCA_005879435.1. GTDB lineage: Bacteria > Desulfobacterota > Binatia > UBA9968 > UBA9968 > DP-20. The sequence continues at coordinate 8,860 of VBKX01000192.1, read as the reverse complement.
GGCGTCAAGCAGCCACCGGTGCGGCCCGCTCACTTCCGTGCCGCCCTCGCGACGGTCAAGAAGAATATCGAGATACCACGCCATGTCGCCCAAGTATTGGCGCAGCGTTGGCGCTTCGGGATCGAACGTCGCGAAGATCAATCCCTTATAGCTGTCGATCTGCGCAACGGGAATCAAACCCCACTTCTCGCGCTGGAGTCCCTTGAACGCGTCGACCATCGGCACGAGCGCGAGTTTACCGTCGCTCGTGTACGACCAGCCGTGGTAGGAGCAGGTAAAAAGCTTCGTATTACCGCGGTCGGCGCGGCAGACCCGATTGCCGCGATGGCGGCATAAATTTAAGTGCGCGCGCAGTTTGCCGTTCTGGTCACGGCATAGAATGACCGGCTCCTCGGAATCTCACACTCGTGGCCGAGATAGAGCCAGCAGCGCGCAAACAAACGCTCGCGCTCCAGCTCATAAATTTCGCGGTCGGCGAAGATACGCCGGTCGACGAGGCCGCCTTCGGGATCGATTAAAGCCTTTATATCCATCTCACTCCTCTTTCGCCTCAGAAAGCTTCTACTCGCTGATTATAGCGCGCGCCGCAAGCTGTCAAGGTAGCCGCGGAGACCCTTCACGGTATCTTGAGCCCCGTTCCAATCGGGTGTAAAAACTGAGGTCTCTGGATGCACACGGAGTCTGGGACAGCGATCTCGCGAACGCATCGTTTGAGATCAACTCAAGCCATATAAACGGAGGAACTCTGAGCATGACTGCTGAGGCAGAATACGCAGCGGTGCCGATCAATGTTGCGGTCAACGGTATCAACTACGATGCCGTTGTCGAACCACGAACACTGTTGGTTTATTTTTTACGTGAGCAATTGAATTTGACGGGCACCCATGTCGGTTGCGATACGAGCCAGTGCGGAGCCTGCACCGTACATTTGAACGGACGCGCCGTTAAATCGTGCACTGTTCTCGCGGTGCAAGCCGATGGCGCCGAAGTGAAGACTGTCGAAGGTCTCGCGGACGGCGACAATTTTCATCCCGTGCAGGAAGGATTTCGCGAGAAGCACGGACTGCAATGCGGTTACTGCACGCCGGGGATGATCATGACTGCGGTGCATCTGTTGGAAACCAATCCAAACCCAAGCGACGACGAGATCAAACACGCTCTGGAAGGCAATCTCTGCCGCTGCACCGGTTACGTCAACATCGTCGAATCGATCAAATGGGCAGCCGAGAAAATGAGAAAGGGATAAACGATGGCCACGGCACTTAGAATTGATTCCAACTCACGCCTCAAGCCGGGAGCCCGTCCTGAGCGTAGTCGAAGGGCCTCAATCCCGCTCCACAAAGGAGACAAAGATGTTTCCCGCTAGTTTCGCCTATGTCGCGGCGCGGTCGGTCGAGGAAGCGCTCGAATTAATGGTCAAACACGGCGAAGAAGGAAAACTCCTCGCCGGCGGTCACAGTCTGATTCCCGCGATGAAGCTCCGGCTCCAATCACCTCGTACTTTGATCGATCTCGGCACTGTGCCGGGCCTGCGCGGCGTGCGCGTGGATGGGGACCATCTCGTCATCGGCGCGCTCACCGTGCATACCGACGTCGCTTCGTCGGAGCTCGTGCGCAAGCACCTGCTGGGATTGGCCGATGCCACTTCGGTGATCGGCGATATCCAGGTGCGCAACCGCGGCACCATCGGTGGCAGTGTCGCTCATGCCGATCCGGCAGCGGATTTGCCGGTCATCCTGACCGCGCTCAACGCCTCGTTCACAGTGCAATCGTTGTCCGGCAGCCGTTCCATCGCCGTCGATGACTTCTTCACTGACTTCTTCACCACGGCCATGAATAGCGATGAAATCCTTACGGAGATTCACGTGCCGATTCCAGCGACGGGAACCGGGAGCGCGTATGCGAAGTTGCCACATCCCGCCTCCGGCTATGTCGTCGTGAGCGCCGGCGCGCTGATCGCGCGTCAAGCCTCCGGCAGTTGCACGGCCGCGCGTGTCGCTATCGGCGGACTAGGCACCGGCCCCCTACGAGCCGTCGCAACCGAATTAGAGTTGCAGGGGAAACCGCTTACGCCGCAGATCATCGCAGCGGCGGCGGCCAAAGCCGCAGAAGAAACCGAGCCGGTTGAAGATTCCTACGCTGGAGTGGAATACAAGTGTCACGTGGCGACCGTGTACGCGCGCAAGGCCATCGAAGCGGCGGTGGAAAGAGTAAAAAGCTAAAGCCGTGCTCGTGACACGTGTTCGGACAACGAACCAAGGAGTCGACTATTAATTCCGATACTTGAGCACGAACCACGGACACGATCGCGTTCTCAAGAGGTAAATCATGACAACCGAACACGAACCAAACGGGCTCATCGGCGCATCGCTCAAACGGGTCGAAGATCCACCGCTGATCACGGGCAAAGGCTGCTACGTCGACGATATTAATTTGCCCGGCATGCTGCATTTGGCATTTCAGCGCAGCCCCTATCCGCACGCCAAAATCCTTTCCATCGATGTCGGCAAAGCTAAAACAATGCCCGGCGTCGAGGCGGTGATCACGGGCAACGACATCAGTGAGAAGTTGAATCTGTCATCGTCGCAGGTGCTGCCGAAGATGAAGATCCCGCCCCACCCGGTGCTTGCCCGCGGCGCGGTGCACTGTGTCGGCGCTCCGGTCGCTGCGGTGGTGGCAAAGACGCGAGCACAGGCCGAAGACGCGGCCAACTCCATCGACGTGGAGTATGAAGCGCTACCCGGAGTATCGAATGCGGAAGCGGCGCTTGAACCGGGTGCGCCGCTCGCGCGCGAAGAAATCGACGGCAATATCTGTTACACGATGGTCAAAAACGGCGGCGACGTCGATAAGGCGTTCGCCATCGCGGACCATATTTTCACCATGCACATTGCCAGCCCGCGGCAAGTCGCGTTGGCGATGGAGCCACGCGGTATTGTCGCCAGCCCGGACCCGTTTGGTAAAAACCTCACCCTATGGCTTTCCACCCAGGGGCCGCATCGCGCGCGCGCCGAGATCGCCAATACTTTGGGGTTTCCCGAGCATAAAATTCATCTGATCGCGCCGGACGTCGGCGGCGGCTTCGGTAGCAAAGGACCGGTTTACCGCGAAGATATCGTCGCTTGCCATCTCGCGCTCAAATTGCGCAAGCCGATCAAGTGGGTCGCCACGCGCAGCGAAGATTTTATCACCACGATTCAAGGCCGCGATCAGGCGATGACCTCGGAGATGGCGCTTAGAAAAGACGGGAAAATTCTCGGCTTGAAAGTCAAAGTCGTCGCCAACCTCGGCGCTTACCTCCACTCGAGCACCGCAGGACCACCGCAGCGCATGCTCGGTATGGCCTGCGGCAGCTATCAGATCAAAGACTGCCGTGTGGAAATCGTCGCGGTGTTTACCAATACTTGCCCGACCGGTCCCTATCGCGGCGCCGGCCGGCCGGAGTCGGTGTTGAATATCGAGCGGCTGCTCGACAAAGCCGCCGCGGTTTTGGGAATGGACCGTCTGGAAATACGCCGGAAAAATTTTATCCAGCCCGATCAATTTCCGTATACCACGGGCACCGGCGTCGAGTACGATTCCGGCGATTATGAAAAGCCGCTGCGCGAAGCGCTCAAGATGTCCAACTACGACGATCTGCTGCGCCAACGCGACGAACGGCGCAAGCGCGGCGAATTGGTCGGTGTCGGCTTTTCGACCTTCGTCGAGCCGAGCGGTGGCGCCGGCTTCGAGAGCGGCACCGTTCGCGTAGAGCGCACCGGCGAGATCACCGTGCTCACCGGCTCCAGCTCACATGGTCAAGGCCACGAAACGTCGTGGGCGCAAATCGCCGCCGAGTTGATGAAGACGTCGATGGACCACGTGACGATCCTCCACGGCGATACCCACGTGAGCCAGCAAGGCACCGGCACCTTCGGCAGCCGCAGCGCCGTCGTCGGCGGCGGCGCGCTCGCCATTGCGGCCGAGCGTGTGATCGAAAAGGGCAAGCGCATTGCCGCGCACCTGGTCGAAGCCGCACCCGAAGACCTGGTTCAAAGCGACGGCGGCTTTGCCGTCAAAGGCGTTCCCGACAAAACCATTTCCTGGCGCCAGATCGCCGGCGCCGCATACAGCGGGAGAGTTCCGGAAGGAATGGAGATCGGCCTTCAGGAAACGGCTTTTTTCGATCCCAAACGCGAAGCCTGGGGCTTCGGTACCCACGTCGCTCTCGTCAGCATCGACCGCGACACCGGAAAGTTCACGATCGAAAGGCTCGTGCTTGTCGATGACTGCGGCGTCGTGATTAACCCGATGATCGTCGAAGGCCAGATTCACGGTGGGGTCGCTCAGGGACTTGGTGAAGCGATGCGCGAGCAAATGCTCTACAGCGACGACGGTCAGGTGCAGACCGGCACTTTTATGAATTACGCGATTATGCGCGCCGCTGACATGCCGCCGATGATTCTGGGGGAGACAATCACACCCAATCCGTTCAACCCGTTGGGCGTCAAAGGTGTCGGCGAATGCGGCACCAACGGCGCGCCGCCGTCGGTCGCAAATGCGCTTATGGATGCGCTTGCGCCGCTCGGCATCGAGCATGTCGACATGCCGTATACCGCGCCCAAATTGTGGGCACTGATTCGCAATGCCGAGCGAAAGAATTAGACAAGCGGCTAGGCAACAGAAAAGTTACAGGCGAAAAGCAAAGGGCTACGGCAAACCGCAGCCCTTTTTTGTTCACTCTCTAAAGTAATAATGCCGCGCTGAACCGTCATATCGACCCCTCAGCATACAGCATTTCTTGAAACTTTCTTCCTGAGTTGCACGGGCAGAGATCGTCACGGCCAAGTTTTTCCATCAGTTCTTTATCTCCATGGACCGCGCGGTTACCCTGTTTAATGCGGGTCTCCGACAGAAATCCGTGGCGCCGCTTGCTCGTACGCTCAAAAGCAGTTTTTGCCCTCGTAATACGTCTTATTTTTCATACAACTAATTTTCCTTTCAATCGCGGCGAGCAAAACAGCAAAAGCACGCCTCGAATGTTAGACGAGAATAGAGGGCAAATCTCAGCGATTCGGCAGCTTATGGTCGATCGCGCCGATCAGCTTTGGGGATAAGAGGGGGCGTTCTTAATATTTATTCCGCACCTTACCGCTTCCTTTGAACTACATCCGCAGTGCAATTATCGCGTTGGGGCGGCGTCGCTCGGCTGTCATGGAGGATTGGCACTGCCGTTGCTCCCCTTAAAGACAGGTACTTTCGGATTTGCCCGGCAGGTTTGCGTTAAATCAAATTCGACGACAAAAAATTCGTTAATCTGACCGGAAATATCAAATTGTCAAAGTTGATTTCTGTGCAGGTTCGAACGCGAAATAAGCTCCACTGACAAATTTGACCGTTTGGTGCAGCGTTTTCGTACCGCCGCTCAAATCATGAACCTCGTAGCGAGCCGGATCCGGCAAGGCGTGCGACAAAGCGGCGAAGCAGCCGAGTTGCGAGCCTGCGGACCGATAACTCCGGGCGCTGGTCGTGCCCGCCATGCGAAAGATCGCAACCGAGCTGAAAGGTTAAAGTTTCCTTTCCTATCCAGCGCGCCAGCCGTTTGCCGGCCCATGCACGGGACACGCAAGTTTCTGAACGTCATTTCCCGCAAGCCAAGCATTGATTCTGGGCTGGAAATAGGTGGTGAATGAAAAAAGCGAAACGCGGATTCAAAATGGGCGCAACCGGTCAACCTATCTCAAGCGGCGGTATCTTCAAGAAGGCTGTGACAAGCCCAGCGCCCTACCAGTCGCTCTTCGATACCGCGGTTCTCAGCATCGTCCAAACCGACCTCGATGGTCGCATCGTCGATTGCAATCCAGCCGCTGCTCAAATGCTCTTAGTCAATCCGGAAGACATTAGAGAGCGCGAGTTCTTAAGCCTGGTCCCCGATAAATGGCATGAGAAAGAAGAAGCGACGACCACCGAGGTAATTAAACACGGCGTCATCGAAGAATATGAAATTGAACTCCGCAGAGAGGATGGCACGGCTTTTCGCGCTGGTATCAAGAAATGGCTACAAATCGATAAGCCCGGAGAGGCGCATGGCGTTTGGATGGTGATACGGGATGTCATGGAAAAAAAGAGAAGCGACGACGCGGTGTATCAGCGCGCGATTCTCCTCTTGGAGAGCCAGATCCGGCAACAATCTTTGTTGGCCAACGCGCCCATCTGCATCTTGACGGTCGACAAGTCAGCGCGGATAGAGGCGACCAACCCGACTATCGAGGAACTGCTGGGTTACGAGTCAGCCGCTCTGGTCGGCAAAAGTTTGGAAGAGTTTGTGACAAGCCCCGGGGGACAACCGATTTCGATCACGGCCGGACAACCGCAGACAGCCATCGCCAGATGCCGTGATGGTAAAATCTTACCCGTGCAAGTGACCTTTAGCGAGCTGCGCACCAAAGGCCAAGTTTTTCATACCTGTTTTCTTCGCGATATCGCGGTCGATTTGCAAATTCGCGAGGCGCTTCAAGGCGCACATAACGAAATGGAACAACGCGTGCGCGAGGGCACCGAAGAAATCGCTAGGCTAAGCGATGCTTTGCGGGCGGAAATCAGCGAGCGCACTTGGGCTCAAGAACAATTTCAAGTCGCCGTGGAATCGGCCCCTAACGGGATATTACTCGTAGACCAGCTGGGGCACATCACGTTGGTCAACGCTTCCTTGGAGCAGCTCTTTGGCTACGGCCGCGAGGAGTTGATCGGGCGGCCGATCGATCTCCTGGTGCCGGAACGTTTTCACAACCGATTTCCTAGCCGGCGCGAGTATTTTTTTTCTCATCCGCGGGTAAGATGGCTGGGACGTCGACAAGACTGGTACGGATTGCGCAAGGACGGTTCTGAGTTTCCCATCGAGGTCGGCTTGAACCCGATTCACACCCCGCGAGGCAATGGAGTTCTCGTGTCGGTGGTCGATGTCACCGAACGCAAACGGGTCGAATCTGAGCTCAAGCGCACTGCATTTCATGACGGTTTGACCGGCCTGCCCAATCGCACGTTGTTCCTTGACAACCTGCTTCGGCTCAATGCGGCGGCCAAACGGTATGGCCATCATCCCTTCGCGTTGCTGTTCTTGGACCTGGACAGATTTAAGGTGATCAATGACAGCCTCGGCCACACCGTCGGCGACAAATTACTTATCGAGATGGCGCATCGTCTCGTCGAATGCACGCGTGAGGAAGATACGGTCGCGCGACTCGGGGGCGATGAATTTGCTGTTTTGCTCGAGCAGGTGCGCGGCCCTGAAGACGCCGTTCGAGTGGCTGAAAGAGTGCTGGAACGATTCGCCGATCCTTTGATGTTGGATGACAACGAAGTGTCCATCAGCGCGAGCATCGGCATCGCGCTCAGCCTCACCGGCGAGAAAAGCCCCGAAGACTTGTTACGAGAGGCGGATATGGCGATGTACCAGGCCAAGACGCGGCGCTCGGGCTACCAGATTTTCGACGCCAGGATGCATGCCCACGCGCTGGAGAAGATGCGTCTGGAGATCGACATGAAACGCGCCGTCGAACGAAAACAGATTCAACTTCACTACCAACCGATCATCTCGCTCGAGACCGGTAAACTCGCCGGGTTCGAAGCGCTGGCGCGCTGGCACCATAATGGACGGGGGATAATTTCGCCGACGCAGTTCATTCCGTTGGCGGAAGAAACCGGGCTTATTGGCAACTTAAGCCGGTCGGTGCTTAAGCAAGCCTGCCTGCAAATGCGCCACTGGCGAGAACACTTTCCTCTGATCGGCGACTGCTTCATGAGCGTCAACGTGTCGAGCAAACAGGTGTCCAATGGCGATCTCATCGACGAAGTCGACGACGTTCTCCAGGAAACCGGAATGGATCCTCGGTATCTCCGCCTCGAAATCACTGAAAGCGCCCTGGTCGAGAACACCCGCGTCGCATCGCACGCCCTGGCCCAACTCAAAAAGCGCAGAATTACGCTCTGCCTCGATGATTTCGGCAAGGGATTTTCGTCGCTTAATTATCTCCACCGATTTCCCATTGACGTTTTGAAGATTGATCGCTCGTTTGTGCGCCGATTAGGGGCCAACCCTATCAACGATCACGGCAAGAAACGGCCCTATGAAATTGTCCGCACGATCGTGGCGCTGGCACAAATACTCGGCATGCAGGTCGTCGCCGAAGGAGTGGAATTGTCGGATCAGTTGAATATTTTAAAAGAACTCGGATGTGAGTTGGGGCAAGGGTTTCTTTTTTCTCCCGCAGTTGAGGCCAGCGATGCAATCCGTTTTCTCGAAGCCGGTTTATCGCTTTCGGAAATGACCGCCCCGCAAGCTAATTAGCGCCTCGGTGATTCCGCATGCTATCGCGTCCGGTTTTGCAGACGATCCCGCGATCGTAAGTTTGCTGCCCCCGAGCCGCCCCAATGCCGAATGCTAACTTCCCGCGTAGCCAAATACGGGGATTTTTCGATTCACCGAATATTGTGGTCAACGGCTGACTCTTCGGCGCGAGCGATCCTACTGCGCGCCCTTTACGCCGTAATCCTTCGCCGCTGCTTCGGCCGAGACATAGCCGCGCCGCAGGTCGCGGTCGACAAGCTCGCGTGGTCTTTCCGACGGCGGACCGTAGCCGCCACCACCGCCGGTTTCGACGATGATCGAGTCGCCGGGTTCGAGCGGATAACCTTTGCTCTTGTAAATGACCTCGCTCTCGCCCGATTTTTTTACCACGGTAATCTGACCTGATTTGCCTGCTTTACCGGCGTGCACACCCCAGGGCGGATACTTGACCCGATCGAACATCGCCTGCAGGTCACAAGGCCCGAGGATCAGGTAACGTTTACGAAAGCCGAGTCCGCCGCGAAACTTGCCCGC